>DAOMOI010000210.1:2902-4702 GCA_035444225.1 Aquamicrobium sp.
CAGGCAGCTCTCCCAGCGATGAGCGGTATTCCTTGTTCAGGATGTTGTTGAAGTTGACCGCGTAGCGGAACCTGTCCTCGTCATCGCCGCCGAACGAACCGCCGAAGGCGAAGTTGAGCGTGGCGTAGGCGGGAACGCTGTCGGTCTCGAAACCGTCGCTTGCGCTCCATGTGGTTTGCTTCGCGCCGCTTCCCACGCGCGTGTAAAGGTCGGCCCAGGCGTTGTGGTTGGCCACCTCGCCTTCCCAGCGCACGCCGAGCCGGCCAGAGAGTGCCGGCGTGTTGCTGTTGTAGGTCGACCACGAGAACGCGGCTTCCTGCATCTCGATCTCGCGCCGCATCCACGCGCCGGAGACGTAGGGCGTGAAGGCCGTGCCGGGAATGGTGTATTCGGCCGCCAGCTCGAGGCCGAAGGTCGTCGCCCGGTTGGCGTTGATGTAGGTCCATTCGCCGGAGCTACCCTCCGGCGTGGTGGTGATGTAGTTCCGGGCCTGCGTGTAGAACACCGTGCCGTCGATGATGACGTCGCCGGTGTTGTAGCGGGCGCCGAGCTCGAAGCTGCGCGACGTTTCCGGGTCGAGGTCGGGATTGCCGTTGATGGTCTGCCCGCCGCCGGTGGTGACCATGAACATCTGCACCAGCGAAGGCGTGATGTACCCTTCAGAGTAGAGCGCGCGCAGGGTCGTGTTCTCGATGCCGCTATAGGTCAGGCCCGCGGACGTCACCAGCCGGCCGTCGCTTTTGTCCGGCGACGTGGCGGAAGGCGTCAGGGTGACGGGGGGCGGAACCGACGGCCACATCGCGCTGCTGGTGCCGTCGAGGGACAGGTCGTGCGACACCATCGTGTAATAGTAGCGCGCGCCCGTCGTCAGCTTGAAATCCTCCGCGAAAGACCATTCGTTCTGCGCGAAGGCCGACACGGTGTGGATCGTGGCGTCGTCCGCGCCGGCCGCGATGCTGGTGACAGGGAACGGGGCAAAGCCCGTCAGCACGGTCGTGGAGGTTTTGTCCGCTCTCAGATTGTCGGCCAGATAATGCAGCCCGACGATGGTGTAGTGATCGGGATGGAACTGCAGGTCGACCTGCGCGGTGCCGCCATAGTTGACGTTCCGGTCGTCGGACGTGGACATGACGCGCCGCGAGCGGCCCGGAAGCGGCTGGATCTCGACGTCGTTCTCGAACAGCCGGTCGACGGTCTGGTAATAGGTGTCGACGTGGACCTTGCGAACGACGTCGCTGATATCCGTGCCGTCATAATAGAGGCCGATCTTGCGCCGGTCGCGCTGCGGCAGGTCGATGGAGAAGTGCGTCGCGCCCTCGGGAAGCTCCGCGATCCAGTTCTTGGTCGACAGCCGGTGCTGCTCGGCCTTCAGCGCGATATAGTGGTTGCCGGCATCGCCGAAGGTGTAGCCCAGATGCGCCGACAGGTAGTCGTTGCTGAACGGCGTGTCCTCGAGCCGGCCGGTCGAGGTGTAGCGGCCGTTCGGCACGCGGCGGTCGCCGTGGTCGTCGAGGCTGCCGGAGAAGCGGTAGTCGAAGTTCCCGACCGTGCCGGACGCCGCCGCCCAGCCCTGCCAGCCGTCGGTGCCGGAATAGTAGGTGCCGCCGGTCTCGATCTGGAGCGGCTTGTCGGCGCCGCGCTTGGTGATGATGTTGACGACGCCGCCGATGGCCTTGGCGCCGTGCAGCACCGAGGCCGGGCCGCGCACCACCTCGATGCGCTCGACATTGGACGGGTCGATCAGGATCGGCGTGCCGTAGTTCGAGTGGTCGGTGATCTCCTGGCCGTCGACGAGGATAG
>DAOMOI010000211.1:0-2944 GCA_035444225.1 Aquamicrobium sp.
GGCCACGACCTCGAACTATGGTCGCATGCCTCGCTGGAGGCGCAGGTCGCGGCCCTTGCCGACGACATCGCTTACGACGCCCACGACATCGATGATGGCTTGCGCGCCGGGCTGTTCGCGGTCGACGATCTCGCCACGATCGTTGATGGCGACGATGGAATTGTAATAGCGCGCGTCCGCCTGCTCGCCCTCGATGCGCACCGCGCCGGCGAACAGCACCTGCCCGTCGCCGACGAGGTCGGCGAGCGCGGCCAGCGCGTCGGGCCGCTCCGACAGGAGGAAGGGCACCGCCGTTTCCGGCCACACGATCAGCTCGGGGACGGGCGCGCCTTCCGCCGGCGGCCGGCTCGAAAGGTCGAGAAGCGTGGCGTAGATTCGTTGGCGCACGCTCGCGTCCCATTTCTCCGCCTGCGACACCGAGGGCTGGACGATGCGCACGTTTATGAGGGTTTCGGGCGCGGCCTCGGCCGTCGCCAGCCGCCAGCCGCCGTAGCCGAGATGAAGCGCCGCGATCGCCGCAGCGAGCGTGAAGGCAAGCGCCCGCCCGCGCCGCGCCGCCAGAAGCGCCGGCGTGGCGAAGACGAAGACCGCGAGCGCGTTGATGCCGGCCATCGACACCGCGCCCACCGACTGCATCGCCAGCGGCACCGGCATCGCCGCCTGCCCGATCGGATTCCACGGAAAGCCGGTCAGCACGAAGCAGCGCAGCCATTCGGCAAGGGCGAAGCCGACGGCGAGCGCGGCGATGCGGCCCGCCCCGTCGCTCCAGCCGGCGCGCGCGACGAGGACGGCAAGCCCGTAGAACACGGCCAGCAGCGCCGGCAGGCCCAGCACCGCGATGGGCAGCGCCCAGGCGAACAGCTCGGCCTCGACCAGCAGCGCCGCCCCCGTCCACCACAGGCCGGCGAGGAAATAGCCGAAGCCGAACCACCAGCCGATCAGGAACGGCCGCATCATGCGCCGCCCGAGGCGCTCGCCCGGCTGGCTGGCCGCGCCGTCGATCAGCCAGACCAGGACCGGGAAGGAGACGAAGCACGCGGCGAAGAAATCGAAGGGCGGCTGCGACAGCGCCGCGAATGCGCCGGCGGCGAGCGCCGCGAGCGCGCGCCGCCATCCCCACAGCAATATCACCCTGCCGGCAAGGCGCTCCATGCGGTCCCGGACCCTGTTCGCGAATCACCCTGATGCCGTTCTAGCAGCGGCTGCGGCCGGCTCCAAACGCGCAAGAGCGGTCAGCCTTCGAGGTCCGCCTTCAGCCGGTCGAGCATATCGACGGCCCGCGCGGCGTAGGGGCCGATCCAGCGGTCGTGGATATGCTTGATCGGCAGGGGGTTGAGATGGTTCCACCGCTCGCGTCCCTTGCGGCGCACGATCACCAGCTCCGCCTCCTCCAGCACCTTGAGATGCTGCATCACCGTGCAGCGGTTGTATGCGGGGAAGGCGGCGCACAACTCGCCGGTCATGCGCGGCCGGTCCTTGAGCGCGTCGAGGATCGCGCGGCGCATCGGCGCCGCCAACGCCCTGAAAACCCTGTCCGAATCGTCTTCGCTTGACATGTTATATTTTTATAACATGATATAGCCTTCAGCAAGGAGGCCGATCATGGAACTGAAGTTCAGCGTATCCGGCCGGATCGCCAGGCCGGTGGCCGAGGTGTTCGAGGCCGTCGTCGATCCCGCGCAACTGTCGCGCTACTTCACCACTGGCGGCGCGCGCGGACGGCTCGAGACGGGCGCGACCGTCCATTGGGACTTCCACGACTTTCCTGGCGCATTCCCGGTCGAGGTGGTCGAGGTCGAGAAGGACCGGCGCATCGTGCTGCGCTGGGAGGCGGAGGCGGGAACGGCGGCAACCGGCACCTCCACCACCGTGACGATGACTTTCGAGCCGACGGGCGACGGGCGCACCCTCGTCACCATCGCCGAGCAAGGCTGGCGCGACACCGAGGCCGGCTTGAAGGCGTCATACGGCAACTGCCAGGGCTGGATGCAGATGCTGTGCGCGCTCAAGGCGTACCTGGAGCACGGCATCAACTTGCGCGAGGGCATGTTCAGATAGGCGCGGGTCTTCCCGCACCTTGATAAGCCGCTCCGTTTCCTCTATATGTGCGTCAAATTCTTGGTCGGTACGGCGAAGAGTGGGTCCACCCGGTCCCGCTCTTTTTTGTTACCGCGAGTTGGAGACGAGATGACGGATTCCCCCGGCGGCGACGACCGCATCATCCGCGAGACGGGCCTCGACGCGCGCATTGCCGGCATCGTGCGCCCGGTGCTGGCGGCCTCCGGCTTCCGGCTGGTGCGGGTGCGGCTGATGGGCCAGAACGGGCTGACGCTCCAGATCATGGCCGAGCGCGAGGACGGCACAATGGACGTCGAGGGCTGCGAGGAAGCGAGCCGCGCGGTTTCTCCCGCACTCGATGTGGAAGATCCGATCGACAAGGCGTATCATCTGGAAGTCTCCTCGCCGGGCATCGACCGGCCGCTGGTGCGCAAGGAGGACTTCGCCGCCGCGATCGGCCATTTGGCCAAGCTGGAGACGACGGCCGCCGTGGCCGAGCGCCGTCGCTTCCGTGGCAGGATCGTCGGCGCCGACGACGGGAGCGTGACCATCGAGCGCGATCAGGCGGCCTATGGCGAGGAGCCGACCGTGCGCGTGCCGTTCGACCTGCTCGCCGAGGCGAAGCTGATCCTGACCGACGATCTGGTCCGCGAGGCGCTGCGCCGGGACAAGGAATTGCGCCGCGCCGCCGATGAAGGCGACGACGGCGCCGACGAGACGACCGAAACACCAAATTGAACCGGATGCCCGGCGAGGGCGCCGGGGACCTGCCGCACCTCAGGGAGACCAAGATGGCAGTCAGTGCAAACAGGCTCGAGCTTCTGCAGATCGCCGATGCGGTCGCGCGCGAGAAGGCGATCGACAAGTCCATCGTGATCGCCGCCAT
>DAOMOI010000211.1:2955-4689 GCA_035444225.1 Aquamicrobium sp.
AGAAGGCGGCGCGCTCGCGCTACGGCCAGGAGACCAACATCCGCGCCGATATCAACCCGCAGACCGGCGAGATGAAGCTGCAAAGGCTGCTCGAGGTGGTCGAGGCGGTCGAGGAGCCGGCGCGCGAGCTGTCGCTGGCCGACGCCCGCCACCGCAACCCGGACGCCCAGATCGGCGACTTCATCGCCGAGCAGTTGCCGCCGATGGATTTCGGCCGCATCGCCGCCCAGTCGGCCAAGCAGGTCATCGTCCAGAAGGTGCGCGAGGCCGAGCGCGACCGCCAGTACGACGAGTACAAGGACCGCGTCGGCGAGATCGTCAACGGCACGGTCAAGCGCGTCGAATACGGCAATGTCGTCGTCGATCTCGGCCGCGGCGAGGGCATCATCCGCCGCGACGAGCTGATCCCGCGCGAGAACTACAAGTACGGCGACCGCGTGCGCGCCTATGTCTACGACGTGCGCCGCGAGCAGCGCGGGCCGCAGATCTTCCTGTCGCGCACCCATCCGCAGTTCATGGCCAAGCTGTTCACGATGGAAGTGCCGGAAATCTACGACGGCATCATCGAGATCAAGTCCGTGGCCCGCGATCCGGGCTCGCGTGCGAAAATCGCGGTGATTTCCCGCGACTCGTCCATCGACCCGGTCGGCGCCTGCGTCGGTATGCGCGGCAGCCGCGTCCAGGCCGTGGTGGCCGAGCTTCAGGGCGAGAAGATCGACATCATCCCCTGGAGCCAGGACGCCGCCGCCTTCATCGTCAACGCGCTCCAGCCGGCCGAGGTCGCCAAGGTTGTGCTCGACGAGGACGCCGAGCGCATCGAGGTGGTGGTGCCCGACGACCAGCTGTCGCTCGCCATCGGCCGGCGCGGCCAGAACGTGCGCCTTGCCTCGCAGCTGACCGGCTGGGACATCGACATCCTGACCGAGCAGGAGGAGAGCGAGCGCCGCCAGAAGGAGTTCGTCGAGCGCTCCAACCTGTTCATGGACGCGCTCAACGTCGACGAGATGGTCGGCCAGGTGCTGGCCTCGGAAGGCTTCACCTCGGTCGAGGAAGTCGCCTATGTCGAGTCGGACGAGATTTCCTCCATCGACGGCTTCGATGAATCGACGGCCGAGGAAATCCAGATGCGCGCGCGCGAATATCTCGACCGTATCGAGGCCGAGCACGACGCCAAGCGCCGCGAGCTCGGCGTCGAGGACGAGCTCCGCGAGCTGCCGGGCGTCACCACCGCGATGATGGTGACGTTGGGCGAGGACGGGGTGAAGACCGTCGAGGACTTCGCCGGCTACGCGGTCGACGATCTGGTCGGCTGGAAGGAGCGCAAGGACGGCGAGACCCGGTTCTATCCGGGCGTGCTGGCCGATTTCGGCATCTCGCGCACCGAGGCCGAGCAGATGGTCGTCGCCGCGCGCCTGAAGATGGGCTGGATTTCCGAGGACGACCTCGTTTCCGGGGACGATGACGACGCGCAGGAGCAGGCAGAGGAAGCGGCCGAGGCATGATGACGCCCCGGCCCGGCAACGCCCCCGAAGGGAGCCAAGGGACCGCTTTTGGACGAGATGAGCGAACGTACATGTATAGTGACGCGCCGCGCCGGCGGGCCGGAAGGCCTGCTGCGCTTCGTGGCGTCGCCCGACATGGCGGTCGTTCCCGACCTGAAGCGCAACCTGCCCGGGCGCGGCTGCTGGGTCACGGCTGAACGCGGCCACGTCGATCAGGCGGCGCGGAAGAACC
>DAOMOI010000212.1:0-4680 GCA_035444225.1 Aquamicrobium sp.
CCGGCGGGAACCCGCCGGCGCTTCGCTTTTTGGGGCAGGGATGGAGGGCAGGGCGAGCCCGCCCGTCAGCTCCGCGCCCGACTACTGCTTCAACTCGAATGTCGCGTTGATCTGGACGCGATAGACGTTCTCGCCGGCCTCGACCGGCACCGCGTCGGACTGCGCCTCCATCCTGTAGGCGCGACTGGCGACCATCGGCATCGGCGGCTGCGCGTGCGACTGCTCCGACATCTCGATGATCGGGCCGAGGCCGACGCCGGCGGCTTCGGCCAGCGTGCGCGCGCGGGCGATGGCGTCGTTGACGGCGAGGCGCCGCGCCTCGGCGCGGGCGGCCGAGGGGTCGTCATTGGTGAAGGCGATGCTGCCGCCCTGGTTGACGCCCAGCGTCACCGAGCGGTCGACGATCTCGCCGACCTTGGCGATGTCGCGCACGCGCACCGTCAGCGTATTGGTCACCTGGTAGGCGACGATGCGCGGCTGCTCCTCGCCGCCGTTCTGCGGGTAGACGTAGCGCGGGTTGATCTGCAGGCCGCCGGTCTGGAGGTCGCGGGCCTCGATGCCGGCCTCCTTCATGGCGGCGATCACCTCGGCGGCGGCCTTGTTGGCCTCGTCGAGGGCCGCGCGCGCAGTGTCGCTCTCGCGCAGCACCGAGAGCGTGACGATGGCAAGATCCGGCGCGACCGCCGCTTCGCCCTCGCCGACGACGACGATGCGGGGAACGGGCTGGCGCGCTTCCTGCGCGTGGGCGGCGTGGGGCAGGACCATGGCGGCGGCAAGCAGCGGCAGGTAACGGCGTCTCATCATCGTCTCCGAAAGTGACAGGTCCGACAGCCGGTAGGAGGCGATTGTGGGGGCAATGCGGCGACGGCCTTGTCTCCCCCCGAAAAACCAACTAGGTCAGCCCGGTGGGGCCTGTAGCTCAATGGTTAGAGCCGGCGGCTCATAACCGCTTGGTTGGGGGTTCGAGTCCCTCCGGGCCCACCATTTTTCGCATATCTCCTCCGCGGCCGGCCGAAGCGCGGCTTTGCGGGTGCGGCATTGCCGGCTGCAACCCTGGCGCGACTTGCACGTTGATTGCCGGCCCGGGCGGGGTCATAGTGCGTGCCCTGACCGCGCTGACAGATGGAGCAGAACCATGGCATCGCATGCTACCCGCATTGATCTGAAGTCCAACACCAGGAAGACCGTGATCGCGTTGCTGAATGCGCGGCTCGCGGACGCCATCGACCTCGCCCTCGTCACCAAGCAGGCGCACTGGAACCTGAAGGGGCCGCATTTCATCGCCATCCACGAGATGCTCGACGGCTTCCGCGCCACGCTCGACGGCCATGTCGATACCGTCGCGGAGCGCGCGGTGCAACTTGGCGGGCAGGCCTACGGCACGGCACAGGTGGTGGCCGAGAAGAGCGCACTCAAGCCCTATCCGGTCGACATCTCCAAGACCAGGGACCATCTCGCCGCGCTGATCGAGCGCTACGGCGCGGTCGCCAACGCCGTGCGCGCGGCGATCGACGAGGCCGACGAGGCGGGCGACGCCGACACCGCCGACATCTTCACCGCCTTCTCGCGCGACCTCGACAAGTCGCTGTGGTTCCTCGAGGCCCACGTGCAGGAAAAGGAATAGCGGCGGAGGCGGTCGGCCCGGCCGCATCGCCCGTCGGACGGGCGCGGCCCGCGCTTCTCGCGCGGGTTTGGCGGGTTTGGAAAGCGATGCCGGCCGACTGACCGGCAGGGCGTGACCGCCAAGGGGGTACGCCACCTTCCCCGTAACAGCAGCGCGACGAGCGCGACACCGAACCGGACCTGCGGATTTCCCGGTTGTCATGGCGGCCACGCCTCGACATCTCACGGATACCTTCCACCTTCAAGCGCGCAGCCCTCGCATGATCCTGCCGTGTCCCTCGCCCGCGCGAGTGGGGGACTTGCAGAACACATGTGGAACATATAAAGATTGTTCTGGTTTTGTTTATGGCTCGATTCGAAAGAGGCCGTGATGCTTACGCGCAAGCAACATGAACTGCTTCTCTTCATCCATGAGAGGCTGAAAGAAAGCGGCATCCCGCCTTCCTTCGATGAAATGAAGGAGGCGCTCGATCTCGCCTCGAAGTCGGGCATCCACCGGCTGATAACGGCGCTGGAAGAGCGCGGCTTCATTCGCCGCCTGCCCAACCGGGCGCGCGCATTGGAGGTGCTGCGCCTGCCGGATTCGATCGCGCCGGGCCTCAATTCGGCCAAGAGGTTCTCGCCGAGCGTGATCCAGGGCAGCCTGGGCCGCCAGCCTGCGCCGTCGCGGCCGGAGCCGGCGCGCAGCGACGGCGGCGCGGTCGAGATTCCCGTGATGGGGCGCATCGCCGCCGGCGTGCCGATCGCCGCCATCCAGAACCAGACCCATTCGATCACGGTGCCGCCCGAGATGCTTTCCGGCGGCGAGCACTATGCGCTCGAGGTCAAGGGCGATTCGATGATCGAGGCCGGCATCTTCGACGGCGACACCGTCATCATCCGCAACTGCCAGACGGCGAGCCCCGGCGACATCGTCGTCGCCCTCGTCGACGAGGAGGAGGCGACCCTCAAGCGGTTTCGCCGCAAGGGTGACACGGTCGCGCTCGAGGCTGCGAACCCGGCCTATGAAACGCGCATCTTCGGGCCGGACCGCATCAAGGTCCAGGGCCGGCTCGTCGGGCTGATCCGGCGCTATTGATCGCCGCTCCTCCGGCGGCGTCTGGTGGAAGGCTCGCCGATAGCACCGTGCCGGGGTCGGGGTGGTGCGATTGACGGGGTTCGTACCCGTGCCGTCTGCGCCGTCGCGCTTGCTTGTGCGTCGGTTCCGTTTCCGGTTGCTCCTTCCACCGTTGCTGCGCCTGCCGCCGCACTTGGCGCCGCTGGAACTGCTACCGCGGCGCTGTCGTGTGTCCGCTTGTGCATCGGTTCCGTTACCGGCCGTGCCTGCCACCGCCGCCGCGCTTGCATCGCTTGGCTGCCGTCGCTGCTTTGCGCCTACCACCGCCGTGGCGCCGTTGTGCTTCGTTCTCGTCCGGCCTTGCTTTGGCGGCGCTGCAACCCTATAGCCAGCAAGGAACGGAGCGTAGCGCAGCCTGGTAGCGCATCTGGTTTGGGACCAGAGGGTCGCAGGTTCGAATCCTGCCGCTCCGACCATGATCGGACGACCGGACCGGAAAGTGCCCGCACTTTCCGCAAGGCGGTGGTTGAGGATCGGATAAGGGGCTCGGGCGACAGCCGGGAACGCCCTCGCATCCGGCAAGGCAAGGGGTGAGGCAGACATGTCCGCGCGCATTTTCAGTCCGGCGAAGACGGCGATGCAATCCGGCACGGCAAGAACCGGCTATTGGGTGCTGGAGTTCGATCCCGAGCAGCCGCGCAAGATCGACCCGCTGATGGGCTATACGACCTCCGCCGACATGAAGAGCCAGATCAGGCTCACCTTCGAGACGCGCGAGGAAGCGATCGCCTATGCGCAGAAGAACGGCATCCCCTACCGCGTCCAGGAACCGAAGGAGCGCCAGCGGCAGGCCGTTTCCTATTCCGAGAATTTCCGTTACGACCGCCGGATGCCCTGGACGCATTGAGCCAGCCCCGGGAGCCAGCCCCGGCATCGCGACCCGGCCCCGTAGCTCAGCTGGATAGAGCATCGGTCTTCTAAACCGAATGTCGCAGGTTCGAGCCCTGCCGGGGTCGCCAGTTTTCCAAGGTCTTTTCCCTTCGGCTGGAAGACCGATCCCGGCCGGTCCTTTTCCGCGCGTCACGTGCCGCTCGCTTTCCCGCATCGGCGAGGTGGCGCTCTTTCCGCGCGCCGTTTATCCGGGATATTGGAGGCCGCCTCATTCTCGCTGCACTGACTTGGGCAAATTCCGCATCGAAGCCGTAAAGGGTCTGAACGATGAAATGCCCGATAGACAATATTGATCTGGTCATGTCCGACCGGCAGGGGATCGAGATCGACTATTGCCCGAAGTGCCGGGGCGTCTGGCTCGATCGCGGTGAACTCGACAAGATCATCGACCGCTCGGCCGAGGATCCGGGGCAATCCCGGCCGGCGGAACCAGCCCGCTATCGCGAGGAGCCCCGGTATCGCGAAGAGCCCGGGCATTACGGGCGGCCGTACAAGAAGCGAAAGTCCTTCCTCGGGGAGATATTCGACTTCGACTGATCGCCGCCGGCCACCAGAGCGGCGGACGCCCGGATAAATCCGGGCTGCCGCTCTATCCGCTTGTTTTAGCCGCATTTATGCGAGGCCAAGTGATTCCACTTGGCTGCAAAATGCTCTAGGCCGGGGCGTCTCGTCGCGACCTGGCGAAATGGTCGAGCTTGCCCAGCGTTTGCAGGCCCAGCTCGATCGCGCCGAAGCCCTTCGCCTCCTGGAACTCGGCTTGCGTGCTGAACACCATGCCCAGCGTCACCTTCGTTCCCCCGTCGTGATCCTCGAACGAGGCCCAGGCGTCGGCATGTTTGGGGCCGTTCTCGCCCCATAGCAGCGCATAGGCGATCCTCTCCTCGGGCCGAACCTCGGTATAGAGATGGTGGTTCGGGAAGACCTTGCCGTCCGGCGCGATCATGTCGAACACCCATTCGCCGCCCGCCCGCAGGTCGATCCTCTTCGTGCGGCAGGAAAACCCGTCGGGGCCCCACCATTGCGGCAGCGCCTCGGCGTTCATCCAGCTG
>DAOMOI010000213.1:0-1860 GCA_035444225.1 Aquamicrobium sp.
CGCCGGTGGGCAGGCGCTCGGGGAAGGCGGTGATGAAGATCACCGGCACCGGCGTTCCGGCGAGGATCTCGTTGACGGCGTCGATGCCGGAGGAGCCGTCGGCGAGCTGGATGTCGGCCAGCACCATCTTCGGATTGGTGCGCGCGAACATCGCCACCGCCTCCTTGTGGGTGCGGGCCGTGCCGACGACGCGATGGCCGAGGCTTTCGACCAGCTGCTCGATGTCCATCGCGATCAGCGGCTCGTCCTCGATGATCAGGATCTCGGTCGCCACCTGGCGCGAGATCTCGTCGCTGGCCTCGGAAAGCAGGCTGGAGAAGGTGTCCTCGTCGACATCGAGGATCTCGGCCGCTTCCACCTCGGAAAAACCCTCGACGGCGACGAGCAGGAAGGCCTGGCGCGGCAGCGGCGACAGTGCCGACAGGTTGGCCGCGGCCCGGGTTTCCCATGCCGGCCGGGCCTCCGGCTCCGGCACGCGCACGCCCACCGAGGTGAACAGCTTGGCGAATACGCGATAAAGTCCGATCCGGTCGCTTGAAAGCTCGGGAAACACGCTCATATCGGCTATGATGGTCTCCAGCGTCGCCGCGACCAGCGCATCGCCGCTGGTCTGGGAACCGGTCAGGGCGCGCGAGAAGCGCCGGAGATAAGGCAGATGCGGCGCGATCCGGGTGGACAGGGTCATGATATGGCGTCTCCCTCAATGACGAAAACAGGCGCGAGACCGGCCTGCAACGCGAGACAAACGGCGCGGCGAAAAAAAAGTTCCACATCACCGGAACAAAATTGTGGCGATCACGTTGAGGGCGGGTCCGGCTTTCATGCGGGAAGCGGGAGAAGGGAACGTGCATATACGGATACCCGGCCCTTCGCGAGGGCGGGGCGAACGGGGGCCTTGGGAATCAGCATGAAGACAGCCAGAGCGGCCGTGGCGAACGGCCTTAAACGAGCGGAAAGCCGCGCCGACCCTCTCGGGACCAACACCGAGGTCGGGCGCAAGCTCAAGCAGTATTACGACGAACTCATCTCGGAAGCGGTGCCTGACAGGTTCCAGGATCTGCTGCGGCAGCTGGAAGAGCGCGAGGGCACGCCCGTGCCGGCGTCGGCCGGCGTCGCGGATCGCGAATGAGTTTCAGCATGCGGGGAGTTTAGATGGACGATCGTTCTACCTTCAGGCAGGACCTGCTCGACGCCATCCCCAGCCTGCGTGCCTTCGCCATATCGCTGTCGCAGAATGCCGACAGGGCCGACGATCTGGTGCAGGAGACGCTGGTGAAGGCGTGGGACAAGCAGGCGTCGTTCCAGCCGGGCACCAATCTCAAGGCATGGGTGTTCACCATCCTGCGCAACGAGTTCTACTCGCAGATGCGCAAGCGCGGGCGCGAGGTCCAAGACAGCGACGGCGCCATCACCGCCCGCGTCGCCGTCCATCCGGGCCAGCACGGCGCCATGGACCTGGGCGACTTCCGCGCCGCGCTCGAGACGCTGCCGGAGGATCAGCGCGAGGCGATCATCCTGATCGGCGCCTCCGGCTTCTCTTACGAGGAGGCGGCGGAAATCTGCAACTGCGCGGTCGGTACGATCAAGAGCCGCGTCAGCCGCGCCCGCAGCCGCCTTCAGGAGATGCTGCAGATCTCCGGCGAGGGCGACTACGGCCCCGACCCCATCTCCTCGCAGGTGATGGGATCGGACGCCGCCTGACCCGCTTCCCGACCCGCCCCGGCCCGGCCGGAACCCGTTGCGGCCCGGCGCGTTGAAGGGTTCGACCCACCACCAACAGGAGTTCACGGACATGGCGACAGCACCGACGGCAAAGCCCGGCAAGGACGAGGCGAAGGCGATTCCGACCGATCTCGAGGC
>DAOMOI010000213.1:1882-3569 GCA_035444225.1 Aquamicrobium sp.
ACCGACCAGCTGGCCAGGACCGGCGGACACACGCTGTCGGCGGCACGCCGCGCGGCGACCGAAGGCGCCGAGCAGCTGCGCTCCCGCGGCGAGGAAGCCGTCGACGCGCTGAAGTCCAATGCCGGCGACATCGAGCGCCAGGTCACCGACGCCGTGCGCGAGAAGCCGCTGACCTCGCTCGCCATCGCCGCCGGCATCGGCTTCTTCTTCGCGCTGCTGTCGCGCCGCTAGAGCATTTTGCAGCCAAGCGGAATCACTTTGGCGTCGCATCAATGCGGCTGAAACAACCGGATAGAGCGGCAGCCCGGATTTGTCCGGACGTCCGCCGCTCTAGAGCAATTCCGGGAAAAGCGTGAAGCGCTTTTCCGCCCGGAATTGCACCGAAACAAGGGGGTAGTTCGTGCAGGCGCTCGTCTCCGTCATCGCCGCGATCGTTTCGGGGGAAGCCTCCGACGCGGTCGCAAGGGCGCGCCGCGCCGCGCTTCTCTACGTGGTGGCGGGGCTTTTCCTGTGCATCGGCATCTTCTTCCTGCTCGCCGCCGGCTTCGTCGTCGCGGCGCGCGAGCTGGGAACGGTCGAGGCGGCGCTATGGTTCGGCGGCGGCTTCATCCTGCTCGCCCTGCTTGTCCTGGCGGTCAAGAAGATCGGCGCGCGGGCGCGCGCGCGGCACGAGGCCAAGCGCCGGCGCGAGGAGGCGCGGACCGTGGCGAGCGCCGCCGCCGTGGCGCTGCTGCCCACGCTTCTCGCTTCCCGCGCCCGCGGTCTCGCCCTGATCTTCCCGGTCGCCGCCGCGCTCGCCTACGGCGTGCTGCGAGAGAACGCCCCGCGCCGCCCCGACGAGGATCGCGGCTGATCATTCCGCTTTCCCCGGCACCAGCACCTTCAGCGCGCCCGGCCGGATGCGCAGGCGCGTGATCGTCGCCAGTTCCGCAAGCTCCCCATCCATGGCGCAGCCGAAGCGGCGATGATGGGCGAGCAGGCGCAACTCCACCTCACGCGCCGAATAGACATCGACCGCAGCGTTGCGCCGCCAGCGCCCGAGCAGCGCGCCGAGCGCGAGCCGGGCGAGATCGCGCCGCCGCCGCGCCCGCGTGACATAGACGCCGAGCGCCCCGCCGTCGGGCCGCTCGGCATAGGGCAGCCGCCGGCCCTCAGCCAGCAGGTTGCAGGTGACGCTGATGCCCGAGGCCCGCACCGTGACCTCGCGCCCGTCGATCGCCAGCGCAGCCGCCAGCCGCGGCGGGCGCAGGAAGGCACCGAGCCCCGCGCGCAGCGAGGCCAGCATCTTGCCGTAGCGCGAGCCGAAGCGCGCGCGCTCGCGCAGCCTTATCAGCTTGGTGTGCAGCCCGACCGAGAACTGGTGGACGAAGACGCGGCCGTCGGCCTCGGCCACATCGACCGCCCGCACCCGGCCGGTCGCGAAAGCCGCGACCGCCCGATCGAGATCGAGCGGGATGGCGAGACTGCGCGCGAACAGGTTCATCGTGCCGGCCGGCAGCACGGCCAGCGCCTTCTCGCCGCCGGCAAGCCGCGCCGCGGCGGCCGAGACCGTGCCGTCGCCGCCGCCGACCATGACGACGTCGCCGTCCCCGGCCGCCGCCGCGTCGAGCGCGGCCTCGACTTCAGCGCCCCCGACCACGCATATCGCCACCGAATGGCCGGCGTCCTCCAGCACCCGGGTTACGGA
>DAOMOI010000213.1:3579-4660 GCA_035444225.1 Aquamicrobium sp.
GCGTTGAAGCGGGGTTCGAAGGCGGTCAGCCGCGCGGCGAGGGCGTCGAGGTCGCGGCGGCGCAATGTGCCGCCTTCCCTGTTCAGAACGACGTGAAAGCGCATCGCAACAGCAGCCTCCGCAAGCGGCCCGGCAGGGCCGCCGGGAATTGCGAGGCGAAAACCGCCGCGCTTCCCGTGGGAATGCGCTCGCCCCGTCCGGGTTCCGCGCACAGGTAGGGTTTGGTCGGGGTTTGGTCGAGGGAACCTTCGCGCCCGCCGTCACGTTGAGACCGCGTGAAGGGCGCATCCCCGCCTCGCCTCGCGAAAAGTCCGGCAGGGATGCGCCATGCAAAGGAACAATGCACAAGGAGAGACTATCATGATCCGCAAGCTCCTGGCCAGCACCGCCGTGGCAGCCTTCGTCGCCACCGGCGCCGCCTATGCCCAGACCGCGCCTGCGCCGACGGCCCCGGCCGAGCAGGCCGCCCCGCAGGTGATCCATGCCGACGGCCATCTCGCCTCCGACATCATCGGCCAGACCGTCTATTCCAGCGCCGGTGACGACGGTGAGAACATCGGCAGCATCAGCGACATCGTGCTGTCGCCCGAAGGCGCGGCCGAGGCCGTCGTGATCGGCGTCGGCGGCTTCCTCGGTATCGGCAAGAAGGACGTCGCTATCGAATATGACCTCGTCCAGTGGACCGAGCGCGAGGGCAATCGCTATCTCGTCGTCGAGACCACGCCCGAGGCGCTGAAGGCGTTGCCCGACTTCGACATCGCCGCCTATCGTCCGATGCCGGCCGACGCGCAGGTCGGCAACACCACCCCGGCGACCGCTGACGAGCTCGACGCCGCGAAACAGGCGGCCGATGCCCAGGCTGCGGCGGATGATACGGCAGATGACGCCGCCGGCGACACGACCGCGACCGCGCCGATGCCCGCGCCCGGCGCCGCAACCGACACCACGGGCGATACGGCGACCGACACCACCACGCCCGACGCCACGACCCCTGGCGCGACGACCGGCGACACCGCCCAGACCGACACGACGCCCCCGGCGGCGACCGGCACCGACGACACCAGCACGTCGGCCATCGACC
>DAOMOI010000214.1:0-4635 GCA_035444225.1 Aquamicrobium sp.
CAAAGGCTTATGATATTGGAATAAAAGCTTTATTGGACGGCATGAAATCATGTCGGCCACTAAACCGGCTGACGCGTCGTCCGCCTCGGCATAGACGGAAATCTCGTCGAGGCCGGCGGCCTCGTCGATCTCGACGGTTGCGAGCGGCAGGCCGTCATCCTCGAATTCGGCCTCCAGCGCCGAATAGAGCTCGGTCGAGCGCGGGCGGCGGCTCGTCAGGTGCAGGCGCAGCTGGGTCAAATGCGTGTTTCCGGTGGTTTCAGCCGGCGGCGAGCCGCTTGAGCTTGGCGATGGCGGTTTCGGGGTTCTCGCCATAGGCGATGGTGCCGGCGAAATCGCCGGTGCGGTCGAGCAGCAGCACGGAAGCGGTGTGGTCCATCGTGTAGTCGCCGTCCTCCAGCTCGACGCGCTTGAAGTAGATCGAATAGGCGCGCGCCATGGCCTCGACCTTGGCCGGCTCGCCGGTGATGCCGGTGATGCGGTCGGAGACGTTGGTGACGTAGCTGTTCATCACCTCGGGCGTGTCGCGCGCCGGATCGACGGTGACGAACCAGGCGCGGATGTTCTTGCCTTCGTCGCCCAGCGTCGCCAGCCAGCCGTCCAGCTCATAAAGCGTGGTCGGGCAGATTTCCGGGCAGTGGGTGAAGCCGAAGAACAGCGCGCTCGGCTGGCCGCGGAATGCCGCGTCGGTGATCTCGGCGCCATTGTGGTCGACCAGCACGAAGGGCGCGCCGAAGCCGCCGGGCTCGGTGCGGGCGCGATACCAGTCATAGGTGAGCCAGCCGACGCCTGCGGCGATGAGGATCAGTATGCTGGCGAGGATCGAGCGCATCATGGAAAGTCAAATCCTTCGGTCTGGGCTGTCGCGCCCGGTCAGAAGCACCAGGCCAGCCCGTTGTTCGCCAGCGCGGTCAGGATCGCCGGCGCATGCTCCATCCAGCCGGCGAAGGCCAGCCCGGCCGCCGCGGCGAGCGCGCCGACGCCGAGGAGCGACAGGAGATAGAGCCGGACGGAAACGCTGGTCTTCATTCCCTCTAGATAGACCTTCGCGGGCGGTTTCGGAAGGCGTCAAACTGCCGCTTCGGCTGCGCCAGCGCGGGCGGGACCGCCCTGTCGCTTGTGCGGCGCGCGGGCGCGGCGTAAGCACGACCGATGCAAGCCTTTCCGCCCACGGATTCCGAACCGCGCATCCATCCCACGGCCGAGCTGAAATCGTGCCGCCTCGGCCGCCATGTCGTCATCGGCGAGCGCGTGGTGCTGCGCGAGGTCACGGTGGGCGACTATTCCTATTTCGAGCGCCATGGCGAGGCGATCTATACGCGGATCGGCAAGTTCTGCTCCATCGCCGCCAATGTCCGCATCAACGCGCTCGAGCACCCGATGGAGCGGGCGACGACGCACAAGGTCACCTATCGCCCGAACGAATATTTCCGCTTCCTCGGCATCGACCAGACGTTCCGCGAACGTCGGCGCGGCAAGCCGGTCGTGATCGGCAACGATGTCTGGATCGGCCATGGCGCGGTGGTGATGCCGGGCGTCACCATCGGCGACGGCGCGGTGGTCGGCGCCAATGCGGTGGTGACGCGGGATGTCGAGCCCTACCAGATCGTCGCCGGCGTGCCGGCCCGGCGGCTGCGGGCGCGGTTCTCGCTGGCTGTCGCTGCGCGGCTGGGCGCACTTGCCTGGTGGGACTGGCCGGCGGAGAAACTGGCCGAGGCCATTCCCGACATGCAGGCGCTGGCGATCGAGGATTTCCTTGGAAAATGGGAGTAATCCCAAGATTAAATTTGAATAGAATTTTACCTGTTATCCTTTCCTGTTTTCGTTAATGGAATGATCATAGGTTGTATTAAGAAATTACTTCCATTTTCAGTTGTATTTCCCGCCGGTCTGTGGCTTCCTTGTCCTCGGAGCTAAACACGAGAGCGGATGGACCCAAACCAAGGGAGAGCATCATGACCAAGTCCATCCTTTTCGCAGCCGCAGCCACCCTGTCGCTCGTCGCCACCCCGGTTCTGGCCGGTGGCTGGGGCGGTGGCTACAACGCCTCGACGAACTACAGCTATAACGGCCACAACAACCAGTCGAGCGGCGGGCTGATCAACGTCTCGCCGACCGTCAAGCTCGGCGGCGTCGCCAACGGCGTTCTGGCCGGCTCGATCATCGGCTCGGGCAACAGCATCCTCTCGGGCAACAGCACGGGCATCGGCGTGCTCGGCGCCGGCACCGCCGTCGGCGGACTGCTGAACAACGTCGTCGGCAACATCCGCAAGCGGTAGGAAGCCGATGATAGCCGGTGTGGGAAGCCGCCCCCGTCTTCCCGCGCCGGCTTCCGGCTGGAGACTACAGCTCGGTCTTGACCGCGAGATGCGCGTCGAGGCCGCGCCGCTCGATTCCGAACGGCAGCAGCGTGGTGCGGGTGGCGTCGAGGCGCAGCGTCAGCGCCAGCTTCTCATGCGCCTGCCAGACGGCCTCGCCATAGGCGCCGCGGCTCTTCTCCGCGGTTCCGACCCCGAGAAAGTCGCGCCGTTGCGAGAAGACGCCGGCGCCGACGGTCAGGGCAGGGTGGAGGCGATAGCCGGCGACGAATTCCAGCCGCCGCATCCACACCGCGACGGGATCGTCATTCGACGCCATGTCGTAGGCGCCCTTGAACGAGCCGCGCAGCGACAGGCGGCCGGCGAGCGGCACCTGCGCCGCGATTTCCCATGTCGGGCGGATTTCCCGGAACGACGCCGCCGGCAGCGCCAGCATCTGCAAGCCGGCGGCCGCCGCGAGCGTCGGCCCCTCGGGCAGCGTCAGCTGCGCCAGCGCCTTCACCGTATGGTCATGGATGTCGAGCCGCGGCAGGTCGCCGACGGCGTGGGCGCGGGTGAAGCCCGTCCCGGCCATCATGCCGTAACTCAGCGCGCCCGCGCTACGCGTCAGCGTTGCGGCGAGGCGCAGGCGCTCGCGCACCGGCTCCAGCCGCGTGTCGGGCAGGAGGCCGGCCTCGAAGCGGGTGAGGCCGGGCATGTCGCGCGCGGCCGCCGCCTCCACCACCAGCGTCGTATCGGGGCTGAGCTTCCATCCGGCCTGAAGCTGCACCGCGGGCACCACCCTGCGGGTGCGGATGCCGATGAATGTGTCAGCGACGGCCATCTCGTCGCCTTCCTCGACCAGCCGCAGCGACAGCGTGCCACGCAGTTCCAGCGTCTCGGACACGCGTAGCGTCGTCTCGGCGGCGAGGGCGAGCGCGGCGTCGTCCTCGATCGCATAGAGGTCGTGGCGGCGCAGGTCGACATGCGCCATGAACCGCGTCGCGCCATGGTCGTGCGTCACCGTCTCTTCCAGCGCGCCGCGCAGCAGCGTGTACCAGTCCGCGCGCGCCAGCGGGCTGTCGAGCACGTTGGTGGTGTGGTGGCGCGACAGGGTGACGTGGCCCTTGAGTGCAGGGGCGGCCTCGTCGGCGGCCGCAGCGCAGGAGAATAGCGCCGCCATGGCGGCGATCAGGATGCGCGCGCGGCCCTTCATGCCGGGAAAGGGAAGAGGGGCGGAAGGAACGTCATGGCGCCTGGGCCTTCTTCCGGTGTCCCTTCCGCCGCGGGGGGTGGTGTTGGCGGAAGGGACCCGGAGTAAACCGCTCGGAGCGGAGGTTACAGGCACTATTGCCTGCACCTGAGAAACTATCTGTTTCCCGCAAAAATTTAGTTTAAGTTGTATGCAACCTATGCGCGCGATCGGTTGCACGTTGCGGGAAGGCGGATTGTCGTTGAATTACAGGGGCCTGGCGTCAGGCGGCGGTGACGAAGCCGTCGAGCACGCGCTTCTGGCCGGCCTTGTCGAAATCGACGGTCAGCTTGTTGCCGTCGACGCCGGCGACGTTGCCGTTGCCGAATTTCTGGTGGAAGACGCGGTCGCCGACCTTGAAGGCGGAGGGCACGTCGGACACCGACTTCGCCACCAGCTCGCCGTCGATGGTGCGGCCCTTGACCGAGGAGCGGCCGGCGCCGTAGCCGGAATCGACCTCGCCATAGCCGATGCGCTCGACGGCATGGCCGGAGCGCGAGCCCCAGTTGCGGTCGGTCGCCTCGGTGCGGTTGGCCTGCGCCCGCTGCCAGCCCGGCGTCGCATAGGTGTTGGAGAAGGAGCCGCCAGCTCTCCCGCCAGCCTTGTCGAAGCGCGAGGCGCCGTAGGGGTTTTGGCGTCCGGCCTGACGCTCGCCGAAGCCGCCGCCGTAACTAGTGCCGTAGCCGCCATAGGACGAGCCGGCCTCGGCGACCTCGACATGGGCCTCCGGCAGCTCCTCGATGAAGCGCGAGGGAATGGTCGACTGCCACAGGCCGTGGATGCGGCGGTTGGAGGTGAACCAGATGTGCAGGTTCTTGCGCGCGCGCGTCAGCCCGACATAGGCGAGGCGGCGCTCCTCCTCCAGCCCCGAGCGGCCGCCCTCGTCGAGCGCGCGCTGGTGGGGAAAAAGCCCTTCCTCCCAGCCG
The DNA here is from genome assembly GCA_035444225.1 of Aquamicrobium sp. Lineage (GTDB taxonomy): Bacteria > Pseudomonadota > Alphaproteobacteria > Rhizobiales > Rhizobiaceae > Aerobium. The sequence goes on from DAOMOI010000214.1 coordinate 4,476, forward strand.
GGCAGGAACACGGTGTCGAACTCCAGCCCCTTGGCCGAATGCAGCGTCATGATCGAGACGGCGTCGAGGTCCTCGTTCTGCTCGGCATCCATGACGAGCGCGACATGCTCGAGGAAGCTGCGCAGCGACTCGTACTCGTCCATGGAGCGGATCAGCTCCT
>DAOMOI010000215.1:0-4617 GCA_035444225.1 Aquamicrobium sp.
GCGGCAGCGACACGATCAGCATGTCGATGCGGGTGATGCGCGCGAACTCGATCAGCTCGCTGACGGTGCCGAGCTTGGGATAGCCGGCGACGATGGGCGGCGAGCGGCGGTTGTCGCGGTCGTCGAAGATGCCGCAGATGCGGATGTCGTTGTCGGGCTGCTTCTCGATCTCGCGGATCAGCTTCTCGGCCGCCTGGCCGCCGCCGACGATGACGGCGCGGCGCTCCATGCGCCCGTCGCGCGCCCAGCGGCGCAGCATCCGGGCGATGACGAGGCGCGAGACGGCGAGCAGCGCCAGCGCCGCGAGGAACCAGGCGCCGGCCCAGAAGCGGGAGAAATCGCCCGAGATCTTCAGGAAGAAGCCGGCGAGCGCCGTCAGCGCCAGCGCGCCGACCCACACCGGCACGATGACCGCGAGCGTTCTCAGCGGCCGGTAGAGCCGGGCGGTCTGGTAGGTGTCGGCCAGCTCGAGCAGGATGACCGTCAGCGTCGAGGCGAGCAGGATCAGCACCGGATAGTGCCACGTCGCCACCACTTCGAGCCCGACATAGGCGAGCCCGATCGCGAAGCCGGAAAGGACGAGCAGGGTGAACTCGACGAGGCGCACGATGCCGCTGACCATCACCGGCGACAGCGTGTCGCGGCGGTATTGCTGCGCGATCTGCCGGGCCATGGCGTTGAGGTCGCCGGGCTTGCCCTCGTCGGCGGCGGGGCCGGCCGAGAAGGAGCGGATGGCGGCTGCGGAATAGCGGTGGGCGGGGTCGTTGTCGATCATGGCGGCGGTATCCGGCGGTTCCGCCTTTCCATAACCGAAAGCCGCTAAGGAAACCTTGACGCGGGGTGGGTCGGCTCAGGCGGCAAGGGCTTGCCGGTAGGCGTCCTCGACCCGCGCCGCCATGGTCGCGACGCCGAAGCGGGCCTGCATATCCGCGGCGTCTGGCATCAGCGCGGCATGGGCCGCCTCGTCGCGGATCGCCGCTTCCATCGCCATTGCCACCGACCCGACCTCCGGCGCGACAAGGGCGGGCGAGGAGGGATCGAATATCTCGGGAATGCCGCCGACGGCCGCCGCGATCATCGGCCGGCCTGCCGCCAGCGCCTCGAGCACGATATAGGGCATGGCCTCGGCCCGCGACGGCACGACGACGAAGCGCGCCAGCGCGAAGGCCTGCCGCGCCGGCATCGGCGGCAGAAGCTTCACGCGGTTCCCGAGGCCGAGGCGGGCGACCTGCTCGGCATAGGCTTGCGTCTCGCCGCTGCCGACCATGATCGCGGTGAGCGGCCGCGCGAGCGCCTTCGAGGCGCGGTCGAGCGCGTCGATGAAGATGTCGGTGCCCTTCAGCGCCCGCATCTCGCCGATATAGAGGAAGTCGGCGGCGTCCGGGGCGGGGACGACCGGCTCGAACTCTTCCGGACGAACGCCGTTATAGATCACCTCCGCGGGTGTCCGCCCCGCGCCGATCCTGGCGGCGAAGGTGCGCCGCTCGAAGTCGGAGACGAACAGGATGCGGTCGCTCACGCGGGCGAGCGCCCGTTCCAGCGCGAACAGCGTCCTGCCCTTGACCGTGGCGGGGTCGAAGTGCAGGACGCCGCCATGCGGCGAATAGAGGCGGGCTACGCGAAACCTGGATACCCGCAGGGCTGAGCCGAAGACGCGAGCGAGCGCGCCGCCTTTGGCGCCGTGCCCGTGCAGCACGTCCGGCCGCAATTTCTTGACAAGTCGATAGGTGCGCCATCCGGCGGCGATGTCGCCGGGGCCGATGTTGCGCCCGATCGGCATGCGCGTGACGCCGAGCGCCAGCGAGTCCGAAATGGCGTCGAAATAGCGATCCTCCAGCGCGCCGCCGGTGGTCGAATCGCAGATGAAGCCGACCTGATGCCCGGCCGCCGCCTGCGCGACCGCGAGGTCGCGGACATGGCGGAAGACCCCGCCGACCGGCGCACGGAAGCAATGGACAATGCGCAGTCCCGCTGTCACGGAAAGCCGTCTCCCGCCGTCAGAACAGGCGTTCGCGCACGTAGACGGTATCGCCCGGCAGAAGCGGCTCGGACGTCTTGACCCTCCCGGTCATCACCTCGTTGTTGATCGAGCGGGTGACGTCGACATTGGCCTGGTTGGCGCGCGGCGTGTAGCCGCCCGCTGCCGCCACGGCCTTCTGCACCGTCATGCCCGGCACGTAGGAATATTGCCCGGCGGCGCCGACCTCGCCCATGATGAAGACGGGCCGGTAGCGGTCGACCTCGACCGAGACGTCCGGGTTGCGCAAATAGCCGGCGCGCAGGCGCTCGGCGATCTGGCCCTCGAGCTGCTGGGCGGTGTAGCCGCGCGCGGCGATCGCGCCGACCAGCGGGAAGGCGATGTAGCCCGACTGGTCGACCGCATAGGTGTTCGTCAGCATCTCCTGCTCGAACACGGTGATGCGCACATTGTCGCCTGCGTCGAGCACGTAGGGCTTGTTGATGGCCTCGTGGAAGGCGGGAGGGGCGGGCCTGTATCCCGAGCAGCCCGCTGCCAGCAGGGCGGCGGAGACGGCGAGTGCGGCTGCAAGCTGGCGTTTCATGGGCGGACGTCGATCCTCGATAGTCTCTCCGGTCGGCGGCCTCGTCGGGCTGCCTGTGCCGGCGCGCCTTTTATCGTCCTGTTAAGGTTAATGTCCGGTAAAGCGGCGGCCCGCGGCTGCGGCGAAGGGGCGAGGGCGGGTGGCGGCATGTTTAACCCGATGGTTACCATGCCTGTTTACCATAAGCGGGCGAAGCGTACCGGAGTCCGTTCCCCATGCCCGATGCCCGTCCGATCACCAGCGATGTCGATGTCGATCTCGGCCGGCTTTTCGGCAGCCTTGCCCGCAACTGGCTGCGGATCCTCCTTGCGGCCTTGGTCGTCACGGGGCTGGCCTTCGTGCTGGCCGGCATGGTGACGCCGCTCTACCGGGCCGAGACGCGCATCCTGATCGAGATGCGCGAATCCGTCTATACGCGGCCGGCGTCGAGCGGGCTGGGCGAGGGCGCCGCCGCGCTTCCCGACGCCGAGACCATCGCCTCGCAGGTCGAGATCATCGGCTCCAGCGACATATTGCGCGAGGTGGCGCGTCGGCTCGACCTCGCCTCGCATGAGGAATTCGGCGCGGCCGGCGAGACCTCGATGCTCGGCAACCTGATGATCCTCGCCGGGCTGAAGAGCGACCCGACGCAGGCCTCCGTCGAGGAGCGGGTGCTGGAGGCGCTTCGGAAGGGCCTGAGCATTTTCCAGGTCGATGGCTCGCGGGTCATCGTCGTGCGCTTCTCCTCGCGCGATCCCGAGCTTGCCGCCTCGGTCGCCAACGCCGTCGCCGACGCCTATGTCGCGGGGCAGGAGCAGGCCGAGCGCATGGCCAATGCCGACGCCAGCGAGTGGCTGGAGCCGGAGATAGAGAATCTGCGCGGGCGCGTGCGCGAGGCCGAGGCGCGCGTGGCGGAATATCGCGCGCAGTCGGGCCTGCTGATCGGCCAGAACAATCTGGCGCTGCCGACGCAGGAGCTTGCCGAAATCTCGACTGAGCTGACGCGCGCCCGCGCCGACCGCTCGGCGGCGGAAGCGCGCGCCGCCGCCATCCGCGACGCGATGGCCTCCAACGGCCGCGTCGAGACGATGCCGGAAGTGCTGGCCTCGCCGATGGTGCAGCGGCTGCGCGAGCGCCAGGCCCAGATCGAGGCCGAGATCGCCGACCTGTCCGCCTCGCTGCTGGAAAACCATCCGCGCATGCGCGCGCTCCGGGCGCAGGGCCAGGAGACGGCGCGGCAGCTGCGGACCGAGATATCCAAGGTGCTGGCGGCGACCGAGAACGAGGCGGCGACCGCGCGCGGCCGCGAGGAACGGCTGGTCGCCGAGGTCAACCGGCTGAAGGCGGCGTCCGCGCAGGCCGGCGACAGCGAGGTCGAATTGCGCGCGCTGGAGCGCGAGGCGATGGCTCAGCGGGCGCTGCTCGAATCCTACCTGACGCGCCATCGCGAGGCGGCGGCGCGCGCCGACCGCAGCCCCGCGCCGGCGGACGCGCGCATCTTCGCCCGCGCCACCGCGCCGGCGGAAGCCTATTTCCCCAAGATGGTGCCGATCCTGGCCGCCGCCTTCGCCGGCTCGCTGATCGTGATGTCGGTTCTGGTGCTGATGCGCGAGCTGTTCAGCGGTCGCGCCATGCGCCCGGCGCCGGGCGCCGTCGCGGACGAGGAAGACAGGCCCGAGGACATGCAGGCCGTACTCGTGGAACTCGAGGCAGAGCCCGAGATTGGGCCCGAGATCGAGCCGGTCGTCGTCGCTATGCCTGCGGCGGCCGAGGACGACGACGGTGCGGAAACGGAATTGTTCGCCAGCGAGATCGCGGGCAGCGATGAAGAGGAAGATGTGACGATGGCACGATACCAGACCGAGGAAGTCAGGCCCGAGGAAATCACTGTCCCCGAGATCGCTGGGGAACTGGCCGGCAGCGATGTCGGCCGCGCCGTGTTCATCTCGCCGGAAGGCGACGAGGCGACCGCCGTTTCCGTCACGGTGGCGCGCTCGCTCGCCGATGCGGGCCTGCGGACGCTGTTCCTCGACCTGACATGGTCGGGCGCGCCATCCTCGGCCATGCTGGAGGAAGA
>DAOMOI010000216.1:0-426 GCA_035444225.1 Aquamicrobium sp.
GCTGCATCCGCCTCATCAACCAGGACATCATCGACCTTTACAGCCGCGTCGACGTTGGCGCCAAGGTCATTGTAAAATAGAAGGCGAACCGTCCAGGCAACGTGGACGACGCAAGACGCAAAAAACCGGGCCTCGCGCCCGGTTTTTTGCTGTGTCCGCAGGCTGGAGCGGCGCTTAAGACACCTGCTCGACATGCTCCACCTCGGGCACGAAGTGGCGCAGCAGGTTCTGGATGCCGTGCTTCAGCGTGGCCGTGGAGGAGGGGCAGCCGGCGCAGGCGCCCTTCATGTGCAGGAAGACGGTGCCGTTGTCGTAGCCGCGGAAGGTGATGTCGCCGCCATCCTGCGCCACGGCGGGGCGCACGCGCGTGTCGAGCAGCTCCTTGATCGTCAACACGAGCTCCTCGTCGGCCTTGTCGTAGAACTC
>DAOMOI010000216.1:436-4598 GCA_035444225.1 Aquamicrobium sp.
GCGGCCGATGCGACCGCGCCGGCGCGCGCCATCACCGGCAGGCCCGACATGAAATGCTCCATGATCGCGCCGAGCAGCGCCGGCTTCAGGTGCTGCCAGTCGGGGCCATCCTCCTTGGTCACGGTGATGAAGTCGTAGCCGAAGAAAACCCCGGTCACGCCCGGCACCTCGAACAGGGCGCCGGCCAGCGGCGAGGCCTCGCGCGCGGCGGCTGCCTCGCGGAAATCGGCGGTGCCTTCGTCGAGCACGACCTTGCCCGGCAGGAATTTCAGGGTTGCGGGATTGGGGGTCGCCTCGGTCTGGATGAACATGACCGTTCTCCGTTGGTTCAATCTGGAATTATTCTAAATAAGGCATCGCGCCGCCTGCGGCAAGCGTCGGTCGCGCATGGTCCGGTGCTCCTTATATGAGACCGGCGGAGCGAATATGCAATCGGCCGGTCCCGCCTCAGGCCAGCGTCTCGATTTCCTCGTCGGTCAGGCTGGCCGGCACCACGGTGACGGGAACGGGGAAGGCCGCGCCCTTGCCGGCGACCGAGGCGACGAGCGGGCCCGGCCCTTCCTTGGCGCCGCCCGCGGCCAGGACGAGGATGGCGATGTCCTGGTCTTCCTCGATCAGCTTGTGGATCTCCTGCGCGGCCTGGCCCTCGCGCACCACCAGCTCGGGCTCGATGCCGGCCTTTTCGCGCACGCGTGCGGCATGGCCGTCGAGCGCGGCGCGGGCGGCGGTGTTGGCCTCCTCGCGCATGATCTGCTCGACGCCGAGCCATTGCTGGAAATCGGCCGTCTCGATGACGTAGAGCAGCACCACCGCCCCGCCGGTCGAGCGGGCGCGCCATGCCGCATAGGTGATCGCGCGCTCGCATTCGGGCGTGTTGTCGACGACGGCGAGGAACTTGCGCCGGTGGCCGGCTTCCCTGCTCAGGCGTTTCGATACCATGGTCCCTCTCCTGCCTGCGGCGCCCGTCCGGTATTCGGGCAATCTGCCATCCGGCCGGACGCGCGGCAAGCGGCCGGCCTCGGCCTGCGATCTACCGGCGCACGAAGATCAGATAAGCCGGCTTTCGTTCTTCCCGCAGCGCCTTGGCCTCGTAGCGCGTTCCCGGCCAACCTTCATAGGGCGTGTGCCAGTCCGGCGCCGAGGCCGCCGGCCAGTCGAAGCCGCCATGCGCCCGACACTCCAGCAGGGTCCAGTTGACATAGGTGTCGATGTCGGAGGCGAAGCGGAACCTGCCGCCGGGCTTCAGCACCCGCGCGAAGCGGGCGAGGTTGGCGGCGTTGACGAAGCGCCGCTTCCAGTGCCGCTTCTTCGGCCACGGGTCGGGATAGAGGAGGTCGATCCCGTCGAGCGAGGCGTCCGGCAGCCAGTCGAGCAGCCGCGTGGCGTCGTCGTCATGGACGCGGACATTGGCGCGCGGGGCAGCGTGCAATTGCGACAGGAACTTCGCCATGCCGTTGACGAAGGGCTCGACACCGATGAAGCCGATGCCGGGAAAGCGGCCGGCCTCGTGGTGGAGGTGCTCGCCGCCGCCGAAGCCGATCTCCAGCCGTACGCCCGAGACCGGGACCGCGAACAGGCTCGTCAGGTCGGCCGGCGCCGGCTGTGACAGGTCGAGCTTCAGACCGGGCAGGAGCAGCTCCGCCGTGCCGGCCTGGACCGGGCGCAGCGTCTTGCCCCGGCGGCGGCCGAAGAAGGCTTCCGTCGAGCGTTTGCGGCGTTCCTCGGCCATGGCGGGCGCGGCTTTCCTTCAGGCCGCCGCGATCGCCTGCTTCAGCGGCTTGATCAGGTCGGTCTTTTCCCACGAGAACGAGCCGTCGCGGCCGGGCTTGCGGCCGAAATGGCCGTAGGCGGCGGTGCGGGCGTAGATCGGCTTGTTCAGGTCGAGATGGCGGCGGATGCCGCTGGGAGACAGGTCCATGACCTTGCGCAGGGCCTTCTCGACCTGCGCTTCCGTCACGCCCTTGCCGGTGCCGTGGAGGTCGACATAGACCGAGAGCGGCTGGGCGACGCCGATGGCGTAGGCGAGCTGGATGGTGCAGCGGTCGGCAAGGCCGGCCGCGACCACGTTCTTGGCGAGGTAGCGCGCGGCATAGGCCGCCGAGCGGTCGACCTTGGTGGTGTCCTTGCCCGAGAACGCGCCGCCGCCATGCGGGGCCGCGCCGCCATAGGTGTCGACGATGATCTTGCGGCCGGTCAGGCCGGCGTCGCCGTCGGGGCCGCCGATGACGAACTTGCCGGTCGGGTTGATGTACCAGGCGCAGTCGTCGGCGATCTTCAGGTCGCCCAGCGCCTGGCGCACATAGGGCTCGACGACGGAGCGCACCTTCTTCGAATCCCAGCTGCCTTCGAGGTGCTGGGTCGAGACGACGATCGAGGTCGCTTCCGCCGCCTTGCCGTCGACATAGCGCACCGTCACCTGGCTCTTGGCGTCCGGCCCGAGCTTGCCGGCGTCGCCCTCGCCCTTGTGGCGCGCGGCCGAAAGCAACTCGAGGATGCGGTGGCTGTAATAGAGCGGCGCCGGCATCAGGTCGGGCGTCTCGTTGCAGGCATAGCCGAACATGATGCCCTGGTCGCCCGCGCCTTCCTCGCCCTGCCGGTCGGCGGCGTTGTCGACGCCCTGTGCGATGTCGGCCGACTGCGGGTGGAGCAGCACGTCGATCTTCGCCGTCTTCCAGTGGAAGCCTTCCTGCTCGTAGCCGATGTCGCGGATCGCCTTGCGCGCGACCGACTTGAACCGCGCCGGGTTGATGACGGTGTTGCCGTTCTTGTCGGTCTTGAGCAGCGAGTCCGGCACGCGCACCTCGCCGGCGATGATGACGCGGTTGGTGGTGGCCAGCGTCTCGGCGGCGATGCGCACCGTCCACGGGTCGGTGCCGGTCTTTTTCGCCTCGCGGTAGATCAGATCGACGATCTCGTCGGAAATCCGGTCGCACACCTTGTCCGGGTGACCTTCGGAAACGGATTCACTGGTGAAAAGGTAGTCGCTGCGAGACACGGGCATCCCCTCATGAAAGAACGGTCGGCATCCCGACCACGGCGCGGCTAGTTATCTGGCGGCCGCTCGCGCCGTCAAGCAAGCAGACGCCGCGGCAGGTCGGAAAATGAGGAATTCGTGCCTTTCGGGGCGCGTGGGGGAACGCTCAGTCGTCGTCGGCCAGGGTGCGCACCAGTTCGATGATCCGGCGCCGCACCTTGGGGTCGCCGATGCGGGCGAAGGCGCGGTTGAGCAGGAGGCCCTCCGTGCTCGACAGGAAGTCGACGACATAGGCCGTCTGGCTGTCCTCGGCGAAGCCCTCCTCCGGCGTCCCCCCCGGCGCGCCCTCGAAGAAGTAGGCGATGGGAACCTCGAGGATCGAGGCGATGGCCTGGAGGCGGCTGGCGCCGACGCGGTTGGTGCCCTTCTCGTATTTCTGGATCTGCTGGAAGGTGATGCCGAGATGCTCGCCGAGCTTTTCCTGACTCATGCCGACCATGTTGCGCCGCAGGCGGATGCGGCCACCGACATGGACGTCGATCGGATTCGGCTTCTTCTTGCTCTCGGTCATCGTTCCTCGCCGTCGTCAGCCGGGAACCCGCCCGATCGGCCCCCCGCCGTCGTGGCTGCCGGAGTCCCCCGCGACAGTCAGGTGTCGAATCCCGCGGGAAACGTGAGCGGCACTATGAGTTTCCGGTATAGGCGTGTCAATGCGCGCGCCCTGCGCCGCGCAGGCCGCCCGCCGCCCATGCCGCGAGCAGGACGACGATGCCGAGCCCGGCGAGGTCCGGCCGGCGCGTCGGCGCCGAAAGGCGCTGGCGCGGCACCGCGACGTCGAGCGCGCCGACCGCGTCGAGCGCGAAGGCGTCGATCACCCGGCCATAGGCGTCGACCACGCCGGAAATGCCGTTGTTGGCCGCGCGCACCAGCGGCCGCCCGGCCTCCACCGCGCGAATCTGCGCCTGCCGGAAGTGCTGGTAGGGCCCGGGCGTGTCGCCGAACCAGGCGTCGTTGGTGACGTTGAGGATGAAGTCGGCGGGCGTGTCGCCGAATCCGGCCATGCCGGGAAAGATGATCTCGTAGCAGATGAAGGGCAGCGCGGCGACGCCGGGCCGGGCGGCGAGCAGCGGCCGCTGGCTGCCGGGGGTGAAGGCCGAGACCGAGCGCACCAGCTTCTCGACGCCGATG
>DAOMOI010000217.1:0-4592 GCA_035444225.1 Aquamicrobium sp.
AGGGCCTTCAGCGTCGCCGGCGGCGCGGTGACGATGTCGGCGCCGATCAGCGCCGCCTGCTTGATGTGGTTGACCGTGCGCGCCGAGGCGGCGAGAATCTCGGTGTCGAAATCGTAATTGTCGTAGATCTGCCTGATCTCGGCGATCAGCTCCATGCCGTCGATGCCGATGTCGTCGACGCGGCCGATGAAGGGCGAGATGAAGGCCGCGCCCGCCTTGGCCGCCAGCAGCGCCTGGTTGGCCGAGAAGCACAGCGTGACGTTGACCGGCCGGCCCTGCGACGACAGCGCCCGGCACGCCTTCAGCCCGTCGAAGGTCAGCGGCACCTTGATGCAGACGTTTTCGGCGATCGCCGCGAGCGCCTCGGCCTCGCGCATCATGCCGTCATAGTCGGTGGCGACCACCTCGGCCGAGACCGGGCCGTCGACGAGGGAGCAGATTTCCTTCGTCACCTCGACGATGCTGCCGCCCGACTTGAGGATCAGCGAAGGGTTGGTGGTGACGCCGTCCACGAGGCCGAGTTCGGCAAGCTCGCGGATTTCCTTGGCGTCGGCGGTATCGAGGAAGAACTTCATGGCTTTCATCCCTGTACATTGGGGCGGCGCGTTTTGAGTGGTCATCGGCGCGCCCCGTTCATTCTCCCTTGCTCTAGCGCACGAACAGGGCAAGGTCACGTCCGATGAGACAAGATTCGCCATCCGCGCGCACCGTGTCGGTGACCGTGCCTGTGCTGGTGCCCGCGCCGGCCGAGCGGCCCTATTCCTACGCGGTTCCCGCCGGCATGAAGGTGGAGGCCGGCTCGATCGTGCGCGGGCCGCTCGGCCCGCGTCCGGTGGCCGGCATCGTCTGGCACGGGCCGGCCGATACCGTGGACGCGAAGAAGCTCAGGCCGATCGCAGAGGTCTTCGACTGCCCGCCGCTCGACGCCGACGCGCGGCGCTTCGCCGAGTGGGTGGCGAACTGGACGCTGACCGCGCCCGGCATGGTGGCGCGCATGTTCCTGCGCGCGCCGGCCGCCTTCGACCCCGAGCCGATGCTGGAAGGCCTGCGCTTCTGCGGCGGCGCGCCCGACCGCATCACCGATGCGCGCCGCCGGGTGCTGGAGCTGGCCGGCGACGGCATGGCGTGGACGCGCTCGGGGCGCGCCCGCGCCGCCGGCGTCTCGACCTCGGTGGTGGACGGGCTGGCGGGGCAGGGGCTGTTCGAACGGATAGCCATCCCGCCGCAGCCGGTGGCCGCCGCGCCCGACCCGGCCTATGCGCGGCCCTCGCTGTCGCCCGACCAGCAGGCGGCGGCCGAGGCATTGCGGGCCAAGGTCGGGAACGGCTTTTCCGTGACGCTGATCGACGGCGTCACCGGCTCGGGCAAGACCGAGGTTTATCTCGAGGCCGTGGCCGCCGCCCTCGAAGCCGGGCGGCAGGTGCTGGTGCTGGTGCCGGAGATCGCGTTGACCGCCGCCTTTCTCGAACGGTTCCAGGACCGCTTCGGGGCGAAGCCGGCCGAATGGCATTCGGACCTGTCGCCGCGGATGCGCGAGCGCGTGTGGCGGCAGGTGGCGGAGGGCCGCGTGCGGGTCGTCGCCGGCGCGCGCTCGGCGCTGTTCCTGCCGTTCCGCGAGCTCGGGCTGATCGCCGTCGACGAGGAGCACGACCCGGCCTACAAGCAGGAGGACCGCGTCTTCTACAACGCCCGCGACATGGCGGTGGTGCGCGGCCGCATCGGCGATTTTCCCGTCGTGCTCGCCTCGGCCACACCCTCGGTCGAAACGCGCGTCAATGCTTGCCAAGGCCGCTACGGCCGCGTCGTGCTGCCGGCGCGCTACGCCGAGGCCGCCATGCCCGACCTCGCCACCATCGACATGCGCCGCAAACCGCCGGCGCGCGGCGGTTTTTTATCCCCTGTCCTGCTCGACGCGGTGGAGAAGACGGTCGCGAAAGGGGAACAGGCGCTTCTGTTCCTCAACCGGCGCGGCTATGCGCCGCTGACGCTGTGCCGCGTCTGCGGCCACCGCTTCCAGTGCCCGGACTGCTCGGGCTGGCTGGTCGAGCACCGCTTTCGCGGGCAGCTCGCCTGCCACCATTGCGGCCATCGCGAGCCGAAGCCGGAGGCCTGCCCGTCCTGCGGCGCGCTCGATCATCTCGTCGCCTGCGGGCCGGGCGTCGAGCGCATCGCCGAGGAGGTCGCCGCCCGCTTCCCCGACGCGCGGGTGATCGTGTTGTCGTCGGACCTGATGGGCGGCGTCAAGCGCCTGCGGCTCGAACTCGACGCCATCGCCAAGGGCGAGGCCGACATCGTCGTCGGCACCCAGCTCGTCGCCAAGGGCCACAACTTCCCCAACATGACGCTGGTGGGCGTCGTCGATGCCGATCTCGGGCTTGCCAATGGCGACCCGCGCGCGGCCGAGCGCACCTTCCAGCTTCTCAACCAGGTCACGGGCCGCGCCGGGCGCACCGGCCGGAAAAGCCTGGGCCTGATCCAGACCTATCAGCCCGACCATCCAGTGATGCGCGCCATCGTCTCCGGCGACGCCGAAGCCTTCTACGCACAGGAGATCGCCGCGCGCGAGAACGCGCATCTGCCGCCCTTCGGCCGGCTGGCCGGCATCGTCGTCAGCGCGGCGAGCCGCGCCGAGGCTGAAGGCCACGCGCGCTCTTTACGCGCCGCCGCGCCGCAGGCGCCCGACATCGCCGTGCTCGGCCCCGCCGAGGCGCCGCTGGCGCTGATCGCTGGGCGCCACCGCTTCCGCCTGCTCGTCCATGGCGAGCGGCGCTCCGACATGCAGGCCTTCCTGCGCGTGCTGCTCGCATCCGCGCCGAAGCCGCGCGGCTCGGTGCGCGTGCAGGTCGACATCGACCCGCAGAGCTTTCTGTGACGCCATCCAAAATTCGCCGCAAATCGCGCGGTCAATCGTCGCATCGCCGACAGGGGAGATGTGAATGAGGTCGTTGCCGGTCAACCAGCGGATGCGGATTCGCGCGCTTCAGGCGGGCGGGTTTCTCGTAGCGGCCCTGATGCTGTTCGTTCATCCCGCCATCGACGGCGATCCGCATGAGGTGATCGAACTGGCCGGCGTCGGCCTCGTCCTCGCCTGCATCGCCGGCAGGATGTGGAGCATCCTCTATATCGGCTCGCGCAAGAACAGCGACCTGGTTACCACCGGCCCCTATTCGATGACGCGCAACCCGCTCTATTTCTTCTCGACTGTCGGCGCCGCCGGCATCGGCCTGATGCTCGGCTCCTTCGTCATGACCGGCGCGCTGATGCTCGCCGCCTGGCTCGTGCTCGTCGCCACCGCGCGCCGCGAGGCGGATCATCTGCGCGCGCTGTTCGGGGCCGCCTATGACGACTATGCCCGCGTCACGCCGATGTTCTGGCCGAAGCCTTCCCTCTATCGCGAGCCGGCGGAGGCGAGCTTCTCGCCGTCCGCGCTCAAGCGGACCTTCCTCGACGGCCTGTTCTTCCTGCTGCTGTTTCCGGTGATCGAGCTGATCGAGCATGCGCAGGAAGCCGGCCATCTGCCGGTGCTGCTCAACCTTCCCTGACCGGCTGCCCCTGACCGACTGTTAGGCGCGCGCGACAGCCGCCCCGGCATCGGCTATTCTCCGCCACCGATTCGTTTGGAGGGGTTGTCATGGAACTCGCTTTTCCGTGGCCGGCGAGCGAGGGCGAGTGGCTCGCCTGGTCGAGCGCGGCGGTGACCGCGCTGTTCGGCCTCGTCATGCTGCTCGCGCCGCGTCTGGCGCTGAAGGCCATGCGGTTGCAGCCGGTGCCGGCGCATCCGGAGGCGGTGGCGGAGGTGCGCGGGGCGTCCGGAGGGTTCCATCTCGGCATCGGCCTGTCGGCGATCCTGTTCGCCCAGCCGCTGATCTATCTCGCGCTCGGCCTGTGCTGGGCGCTGGCCGCCTTCGGCCGTTTCGTCTCCATGCTCTCCGACGGCGGCAACACGCCCTACAACTGGATCAGGCTCGTCGTCGAAGGCGCGCTCGGCGCGCTGGCGCTGGTTTACGCGCTCGGCCTCGTCGCCTGAAGACGGGGTTATCCACGCCGGACCGGAAAACCTGCGATTCCCTTGCTCCCGCCGTGTTGCGAGTCGGGAAAGCCTGTGCTAGACGGCAATCGACTTTTGGCCGGGGGCGGGCTCAAGCCAGCGTTCCGGTTGGGGGAAAATCAACAAGGTCAAAGATTTAGCCAGAGTCGAAAGCTCCAGCCGAAAATCTTGCGGCCTTACAGGCAGAGAGAAAAGACGGTCCGTGGCACAGTCTGGCTCGATCATCTCCGCAGTAGCTGAACGCTATGCGGGCTCGCTCTACGAACTCGCAGCCGAATCCAAGGCCGTCGCCAAAGTCGAGGAAGACCTTGCCCGCTTCGAGGCGCTGCTTTCCGGCTCCGGCGATCTGCGCCGGCTGATGGAAAGCCCGGTCTTCTCGGCCGAGGACCAGCTCAAGGCGATCTCCGCGGTCGCCGACAAGGCCGGCATCGGCGGGCTGACCGGAAATTTCCTGCGCGTGGTGGCGAAGAACCGCCGCCTGTTCGCCGTTCCCGGCATCATCCGCGCCTTCCGCCGCATCGCGGCCGCGGCGCGCGGCGAGGCC
>DAOMOI010000218.1:0-4564 GCA_035444225.1 Aquamicrobium sp.
GGCCGGGCGCCGTAAAGCTCCGCCAGCCGCCGGATCAGCCGCGCCGCCTCGTAGAGCACATAAGCCAGGTCGATCAGCGCGCGCGGGCTGACTGCGGTGACGACCGAGACGCGCTTGGCGGCGTCGAGCACCAGCGCCTGCGCGCGGGCATCGAGGGGGCCGAGAAGCTCGTTCTCGGCCAGCCGCACCAGATCGGCGCCGTCGATGACGTCGTCGCGCATCTCCTTCAGCGCCCGCCGGCCGGCCGCGGTCTCGGGCCGGCGCGAGACCAGCGCGGCCAGCTCCTCCACCACCTTGCGCGCGGCACGCGCGTCGTTGCGGCCGCCCGCCTCGCGGCCTGCCTCGCGCAGCTTCTCGACCGAGGCGAGGCGGGCCAGACCGACAAGCTCGCGCCCGACGATGACGACAAGGGCCAGCACGGCGATCGTGGCGACGCCTGCCGCCAGCCAGCCGAGCCAGTCGGCGCGGGCGAAGAGGTCGCGCACCAGCCCGTCGAGCCAGAGGCCGAGCGCCAGCGAGACGAGGATGCCGGCAGCGGCGAGAAAGATTTGTCCCAGAACCGAGCGCCGGCGCGGCCGGATCGGCGGCGGCTCGGCAAGGACGATATCCGGCTCGTCGAACGGATCGGTCTCGGCCGGGACGACGACCGCGTCCCGCGGCTTCGCCGCGCGCGGCTGGCGCGGGGCGGAAGACCTTGATTCGACTGGCGGCCGCGGGCGCTCGGGTTCGATGCGAAAAGCCGCCGGCTGGCGCGGTTCCTTCATGCCAGTTGATCCCCGATCAGAAATTGCAGCGCTCGGTCGAGGCGGATGTGCGGCAGCGACAGCGTCACGCCCTCCGCCGTCCGCTCCAGCCGCGGCGGCCGGAAGCGCACGAAGCGGACCGGGTTCTCCCTGCCTTCAAGAACCGCATTTGGATTTTCTGGCAAGTCACCGGGAAATATGGCAGTTTCCGTCTCACCATCGAAGATTTCCTTGCCGATGGCTTCGCCCTTCAGCGGTGTCCCGATGATGACCGGCAGCGTGTCGCGGCCCTCCTTCACCGTGCCCTCGCGGGTGGCGCGCACGGCGGCCATGGCCAGCGCCTCGACCTCGGCGCCGGAAAGCTCGGCCCGTGCGGCGGCACGCTCGGTCAGGCGGCGCACGATCGCTTGCAGGCGGTCGTGGCTTTCGTGATGGATGTGGTCGGCCTTGGTCGCCGCGATCAGGATACGGTCGATGCGGCGCGAGACAAGATCGGTCAGGAAGAAGCCGCGCCCGGCGCGGAAGCAGGCGAGGATCTCGCTCAGCGCCCGTTCGAGGTCGGCCACGGCTTCCGCGCCGGCATTCAGCGCCTGCATGGCGTCGATCAGCACGATCTGGCGGTCGAGCCGCGCGACATGCTCGCGGAAGAACGGCTTCACCACGTGGCTCTTGTAGGCCTCGTAGCGGCGTTCCATCATCGCCCTGAGCGAGCCGGCCTTTGCCCTGCCTCCGCCGACGACCGCGAGCGGGGAGAAGGTCAGCGCCGGCGAGCCGTCGAGGTCGCCGGGCATCAGGAAGCGGCCCGGCGGCAGGGTGGACAGCGCGCGCGCATCCTCCTTGCACGCCTTGAGATAGGCGGAAAAACTCTCGGCCAGCCTTCTGGCGACCATCTCGTCGGCGGGGGCGTCCGGGTCCGTGGCCTCGGCCAGCGCCAGCCATTCGGCCGCGAGGTCGGCGCGCACGGGAAGCCGCGCCAGTTCCACCGCCTCGTGCGAGAAAGTGGAAAAATCCTTGGCCAGAAGCGGCAGGTCGAGCAGCCATTCGCCGGGATAGTCGACGATGTCGAGCGCGAGCCGCCCGCGCGAGAACATGCGTCCCCACGCGGAGGCCGATTCGTACTCGACGATCAGCCGCAATTCGGAGATCGCACGGGTGGAATCGGGCCAGACGCGGTTTTCGACCAGCGCCGCGACATGATCCTCGTACTGGAAGCGCGGCACGGCGTCGTCGGGCTGGTGGGCGAGCGAGGCGCGGGCGATGCGGCCGCTGCGCATCGCCTCGAACAGCGGCAGGCGCCCGCCATGGACGAGATTGTGCACCAGCGCGGTGATGAACACCGTCTTGCCCGCCCGCGACAGGCCGGTGACGCCGAGCCTGAGCGACGGCGTCGCCACCAGCCCCGCCGCGCGCCCGGCCAGCGTGTCGAGCGCGATGCGCGCCTCGTCGCCAAAGGTGGTCATGCCTGCCAAGGAAGGAGTTCCCCGCTCATGGGGTGGATATAGGGAACAGGGAGTGAGTAGGGAATAGTGAGTAGTGAAGGAATGCGGGACCGGACCGTCACGCAATATCTCACTACTCACTATTCCCTATTCACTCCTCACTCCCTTACGGAATCACGAACGCTTCCAGATACCCGCCGTCCGGCTCGATTGCCGCAAGGGGACCGGGGAAGCGCAGCACGGCGAGGCCGCAGGTAGGGAAGCCGCTGGCGACAGCGGCGAGCGCGTCGTCGTCGCCGGCTCGCGACAGGGCGCTGGCCAGATCCTCCATCATCGGGTTGTGGCCGACGACGAGGACCGAGCCTTCCGTATCCGTCATGCGCACGAGATCGAGATAGCCGCCGGCATCGGACGAATAGAGGCCGTCGATGAAGCGGACGTCGGCGACGGGCAGGGCGCTCGACACCGCGTCCCAGGTCTCGCGCGCCCGGCGCGCGCCCGAGCACAGCACGGTGTCGGGAAGATAGCCGGCCTCGACCATGGCCGCGCCCAGCCGCGCCGCATCCTCATGGCCCGACGGGTCGAGCGCGCGGTCGTAGTCGCGCGAGCCGGGATCGGCCCATCGCGCCTTGGCGTGCCTGAGGAGATAGAGCCTTGTCATCGCGTCCCGTCTCCTCCCGGAATCCGTTGTCCGACCGCGCCGTTTCTTCCGGTTTAGCGGCGCCCGCCACCCCGCGCAACCGCCGCCGCCACGGCCTTTGCGAAACGATTTAACAAAAGCGTGAGTCGTCCGGCCTTGAAGCTTGTGCAGGCACAGCCGCATGAATATATAGAGCCACGGAAATCTGCCTTGGGATTGAGTCGAATGTCCGCAAGTGTCGAAACCGATTACGTTCCCAGTGAAGACGAGCCCTTCATGAACGAGCGGCAGAAGGCTTACTTCCGCACGAAGCTCGTCTCCTGGAAGAACGAAATCCTGCGCGAAGCGCGCGAAACGCTGGAAATACTTCAGCGGGAGAATGCCAACCTTCCCGATCTTGCCGATCGTGCTTCCTCCGAGACGGACCGCGCCATCGAATTGCGCGCCCGCGACCGGCAGCGCAAGCTGATCTCCAAGATCGACGCCGCGCTCCAGCGCATCGACGAAGGCACCTATGGCTATTGCGAGGAGACCGGCGAGCCGATCGCGCTCAAGCGTCTCGACGCAAGGCCGATCGCCACGCTGTCGATCGAGGCGCAGGAGCGGCACGAGCGCCGCGAGAAGGTCTATCGCGACGACTGACGCCGCTGCCCGGCAGGGACAGGATAGACGTCGAATCCCGCTTTCAGCCTGAAGCCGCGAGCGGGTTGGCGCCAGCCGGCATGCGTCTGTTTCACTTCAGCGGCGACCCCTGCCATCGTCACCTTCGTCCCGCGTCGATGCTGGCGTCGTCGAAGAGGGCGTCCGGCAGGGATGGCTTAGAATATGGGCAACCCCGGCAAACAGATACAGCGGACAGGATGATTCCTTCCGCCAACGGCGGGCTCGCTTCGCCCGTCAGACCGGCCGCACCAGGACGTGCTTCTTCTTGCCCAGCGACAGCTTGACGACGCCGTCGCCGGTGACATCGCTCGCGCCGACCACGCGCTTGTCGTCGGAGACGGACTTGTCGTTGATGCGCACCGCACCGCCCTGCACGTGCCGGCGCGCTTCGCCGTTCGAGGCGGCGAGCCCGGCCCTGACGAACAGCGACAGAACGCCGATGCCGGTCTCGATCTCGGCCATTGGCACCTCCACCGTCGGCAGGCTTTCCGCCAGCGCGCCTTCCTCGAATGTCTTGCGCGCGGTCTCGGCCGCGCTTTCCGCGTCGGCCCGGCCGTGCAGCATCGCCGTCACCTCGGTCGCCAGCACCTTCTTGGCCTCGTTGATCTCGGCGCCGCCGAGGGCGGCCAGCCGGGCGATCTCGTCCAGCGGCAGCGTGGTGTAGAGCTTGAGGAAGCGGCCGACATCGGCGTCCTCGGTGTTGCGCCAGTACTGCCAGAAATCGTAGGCCGACAGCATGTCGGGGTTGAGCCAGACCGCGCCGGTGAGCGACTTGCCCATCTTGGCGCCGGAGGCGGTGGTGAGCAGCGGCGAGGTCAGCGCGTAGAGCTGCGGCGTGCCCAGCCGGTGGCCGAGGTCGATGCCGTTGACGATGTTGCCCCACTGGTCGGAGCCGCCCATCTGCATGCGCGTGCCATAACGCTTGTTCAGCTCGACGAAGTCGTAGGCCTGCAGGATCATGTAGTTGAATTCGAGGAACGACAGCGATTGCTGCCGGTCGAGCCGCATCTTGACCGAGTCGAAGGACAGCATGCGGTTGACCGAGAAGTGGCGGCCGACGTCGCGCAGGAAGTCGAGGT
>DAOMOI010000219.1:0-4547 GCA_035444225.1 Aquamicrobium sp.
ATGACCGGCTTCGGCCAGGACGGGCCGCTGGCCGACCGCGCCGGCCACGACCTGACCTATCTGGCGCTGACCGGCGTGCTTTCGGCCATCGGGCCGAAGGGCGGCAAGCCGGTGCCGCCGCTCAACCTCGCCGCCGACTATGGCGGCGGCACCATGTTCCTGATCGCCGGCGTGCTGGCCGCGCTGATCGAGAAAGGCCGCTCCGGCAAGGGCCAGGTCGTCGACGCCGCCATGGTCGACGGCGCCTCGATGCTGGCCGCGCCCTTCTTCGGCTTCCTCGCCGCCGGCATCTGGCGCGAGGGCCGGGGCTCGAACCTGCTCGATTCCGGCGCGCCCTTCTACGACACCTACGAATGCGCCGATGGCGGCTTCGTCGCCGTCGCCTGCCTCGAGCCGCAGTTCTTCGCCGAATTCTGCCGGCTGCTGCCGCTCGCGGACGAGTTCGCGGCGGCGCAATACGACCAGTCGCGCTGGCCGGCGATGCGCGAGGCGATCGCGGCCCGCATCGCGGAGCGCGGCCGCGACGAATGGACGGCGCTGTTCGAGGCGACCGACGCCTGCGTCGCCCCGGTGCTGTCGCTGGCCGAGGCGCCCGGCCACCCGCACAACCGCGCCCGCGCCGCCCATGCCACAACCGGCGGCCTGACGCGGCCCTCCCCCGCCCCGCGCTTCTCGCGCACGCCGGGAACGCTGGCGGCCGAGGCCACACGCGACGCGGCGGCCACGCTGGCCGGCTTCGGCATCGACGCCTCCGAGGCGGAACGACTTGCCAGCGGCGGCATTGTCGGCCAATAAGAAGACTAGAAGAGTCAACTTATCGGAGTGTCGCCGCATGGCGGAGAAAAAGAAGGACGTTCTGCGCCCGACCGACGCGGAGGCCATACAGCTTGCCCGCACGCTGGTGCGCGCTGCGCGCCACGGTGCGATCGCGGTGCTGGAGCCGGAAACGGGCGCGCCGCTGGCCAGCCGCGTGGCGGTCGCCACCGACCATGACGGCGCGCCGGTGATCCTGATCTCGGGGCTTGCCGCCCACACCGGCGGCATCGAGGCCGACCCGCGCTGCTCGCTGCTGCTCGGAGAGCCGGGCAAGGGCGACGCCATGGCCCATGCGCGCATCACCCTGTTCTGCGTCGCCGAGAAGATCGCCAAGGACGATCCGCGCCACGGCCGCATCGCCTGGCGCTTCCTGTCGCACAACCCGAAGGCGAAGCTTTATGCCGGGCTCGGCGACTTCGCCTTCTATCGGCTGGAGCCGCGGCGCGCGAGCCTGAACGGCGGCTTCGGCAAGGCCTACGCGTTGACGCGCGAGGACATGCTGACGCAGGGCGACCAGCTCGACGCCATCGCCGCCGCCGAGGCGAGCGCGGTCGCACACATGAACGAGGACCACGCCGACGCCGTCGCCAACTACGCCGCCGTGTTCGGCAAGGCCAGGGGCGACGAGGGCTGGGTCATGACCGGCGTCGACGCCGACGGCTTCGACCTTGCCGCCGGCGACCGCGTGCTGCGCATCCCGTTCCGCCAGCCTTTGGCCGACGCCGCCGACATGCACAAGACGCTCGTTTCCATGGCGGTCGAGGCGCGCCAGGCAAGGCAGAAACAGGCGGCGAACTAGGCGCGGCAAAGTCGCGCAGCTATTTTTACTTCCGCGTCTTGTGATCGGGAGAGTTTAGACTACGTTAGGTCGCGCGCAGGGAAGGGGTGATCCTGTCATGACCTGCGAGGATCATCGAGCGTTCTTAACCCCGTAACGCTTGGTGAAATGCGGCACTGGGGGGCGCAATGATTTCGAGGCAACTTGTCGACAATGCCGACACGGTGGCGAAGTTCCTGTCCGCCATCGGCAACGGGAAGCGTCTGGCCATCATGTGCCACCTGCTCTACGGCGAGCTTTCCGTGGGCGAGATCGCCGAACGGGTGGAGCTGAGCCAGTCCGCCCTGTCGCAGCACCTCGCCAAGCTGCGCAACATGGGTCTGGTCGAGACCCGCCGCGAACGGCAGATGATCTACTATTCCTGCTCTTCCCCCCATGTGCGGCGCCTTCTGGTGACGCTCGACGACATCTTCTGCGCCCCCGCGCAGGCGACGACCTGACGCCGCCGGAAAAACTTGCCCTGCCCGCCTTGACCTTCCAGTAGCTGGAAACCTTATCTGTCATCCGACGACAGGATAGGAGTTTCGGAACATGGATATCGCACTCAGGATCGAAGGCATGACCTGCGGCGGATGCAAGGCGTCGGTGGAGAAGCTTCTGGCCGCGCAGCCGGGCGTGCGGCAGGCTACCGTGGACCTCGCGCAGGGCCGCGCGACGGTGAGCGCCGAGGACAATGTAGCGCCGCAGGCGCTGGCCGACGCGGTCGAGGCCGCGGGCTTTGAGGCCCGCGTAGAGGAAGGCTAGGACATGTCGACAATCGCGCTCGACATAACGGGCATGACCTGCGCGGCCTGTTCCGCGCGGGTGGAGAAGATGCTTTCGCGGGTCGAGGGCGTGCGCAGGGCCGAGGTCAACCTCGCGCTGGAGCGCGCCTCGGTCGAGATCGACGGCGCGGTCGCGCCGCAGGCGCTGATCGCGGCGGTCGAGAAGGCCGGCTACGGCGCCGAGATGCGTCCGACCGACGAGGGCGAGCGCCGCGCCGCCGACGAGAGGCGCGAGGACGCGCGCCGGCGCGAAGAGCGGCTGACGCTGTGGCGCTTCATCGTCTCCGCCGCTCTCAGCCTGCCGCTGGTCATCGGCACGCTGCCGATGATGATCGGCACCGGCCATGCCTGGATCGGCCCGTGGACGCAGGCTGCGCTGGCCACCGGGGTGATGCTGGTTTCCGGCACCCGCTTCCTGCGCGAGGCCTTCGCGGCCGTGCGCGGCGGCGGCGCCAACATGGCGGTGCTGGTCTCGCTCGGCACCTCGGTCGCCTATGTCTATTCGCTGGTGCTGGTCATCGGCGGCGACGCCCACGCCCACCTCTATTTCGAGGCCGCGGCGGTGGTACTGACGCTGATCATGCTCGGCAAGTATCTCGAGGCGCGCGCCAAGCGCGGCACCTCGGCCGCGCTCGCGGCATTGCACAAGCTCCAGCCGCGCGAGGCCGAGCTGATCGGTTCGGACGGCACGGCGCGCATGATCGCCGCCGAGACGCTGAAGGCGGGCGACCGCGTGCTGGTGCGCCCCGGCGGCCGCATGCCCTGCGACGGCACCGTGGCCAAAGGCCATTCCGCCATCGACGAATCGCTGGTGACGGGCGAGAGCCTGCCGGTGGACAAGGAGCCCGGCGACGCCGTCATCACCGGCACCGTCAACGGCGAGGCCGCGCTGGAGATCGAGGTCACGGCCGTCGGCCCCGACACGCGGCTTGCCCGCATGGCGCGCCTCGTCGAGGAAGCCCAGACCGGCCAGGCACCGATCCAGCGGCTGGTGGACCGCATCTCGGCGGTGTTCGTGCCGGTCATCCTCGTCGTCGCGGCCGTAACCTTCCTTGCCTGGTGGCTGGTCGTCGGCGATGCCACCGGCGGCATGGTCGCAGCGGTCGCGGTGCTGGTCATCGCCTGCCCCTGCGCGCTCGGCCTCGCCACGCCCACCGCTCTCGTCGCCGGGACGGGCGCGGCTGCCCGCGCCGGCATCCTGATCCGCGACATCGAGACGCTGGAGCGGGCCGAGGAGATCGGCGCCATCGCCTTCGACAAGACCGGCACGCTGACCATCGGCAAGCCCGAAGTCGTGGCCGCCGAGGGCGACGAGCCGACGATCGCACTCGCAGCCGCCATCGAGGCCCACAGCGAGCACCCGCTCGCCCGGGCGCTGGTCGAGAAGGCGTCGGCCACCGGCGCGCCCCTTCCCGCCGCCACCGATGTCCGCGCCATTCGCGGCAAGGGCCTTTCCGGCACGGTCGGCAATCGCACCGTCTCGGTCGGCAACCGGCGGCTGGCCGAGGAGGCCGGCATTGCCGGCAACGAGATCGACGCCATGCTGGCGCGGCTGGGCGAAGCCGGCACCGTCGCCTTCATCGTCGTCGACGGGCGGCTTGCCGGCGCGGTGCGCTTTGCCGACACCGCGCGTCCCGAGGCGGCCGAAACCGTGGCCGAGCTGAAGCGGCGCGGCCTGTCGCCGGTGATGCTGACCGGCGACAACGAGGCGGCCGCCGCCGCGATCGGCGGCGCGCTCGGCTTCACCGACATCCGCGCCGGCCTGCTGCCCGAAGAGAAGGTCGAGGCGGTGAAGAAGCTCGCCGCCGAGCAAGGCAAGGGCGTCGCCTTCGTCGGCGACGGCCTGAACGACGGCCCGGCGCTCGCCGCCGCGCGGCTCGGCATCGCCATGTCGTCCGGCGCGGACGTCGCTCGCGAGGCCGCCGCCATCACGCTGATGCGCACCGACCTGCGGCTGGTGCCGGCCGCGCTCGACATCGCCCGCAAGACCCGGCGCACCATCGCGCAGAATCTCGGCTGGGCCTTCGTCTACAACGTCATCGGCATCCCGCTCGCCGCCTTCGGCGTGCTGTCCCCGGCCTTCGCCGGCGCGGCGATGGCGTTCTCGTCGGTCTCGGTCGTCACCAACT
>DAOMOI010000220.1:0-4546 GCA_035444225.1 Aquamicrobium sp.
CGCTAGTCTTCTCCATGGGCTCGTACTTGCAGAGCTCTGGCCGCAGCCCGATCCGCTCGTGGATCCAGTCGCTGAAGATTGGCAGGAAGTCATAGGTTCCCTGTTTCTCCCCGCCGTGGTCGGCCATGGTAATCAGGTCAATCTGCACGCCGCGATTTATGTCCTGGATTATGCCAGCGGTACTGTCGACTCCGCCGCCGTAGCACCAGGCACGCGGCTGCCGCTGGGGGGCTTCGCTGAGGTAGTTCATGTTAGTCTCCGTGTAGGTAGTCGTGTGCAGCGAACGTGGGGCTATCCCCAGATGATGAGTTCTTCGCGCTGCTCGGCCTCCCCAGCGATGGCGGCCAGGGTACGCAGGTAGCGGCTGGCCTGGTTCTGGTCGATCCCGAAGAGGGCGAGGCCGGCCATGGCGATGAGCCGGGGGCTGATGCCGCGCTCTATCTCGCGCGCCACGGCGTGCGCGTCGGCGTCGACCGGCTGCCCGGCTCCGGCCGCCCGGTGGCGGAGGTCCTCGCCCGCCATGCGGGCGACATCGGCGCCGACATGATCGTCATGGGCGCCTACGGCCATTCGCGGCTGCGCCAGCGCATCCTCGGCGGCGTCACCCGCTCGATGATCGAGAACCCGCCGCTGCCGGTGCTGATGGCCAGATAGGCTGGTACATTGTCCCCGGTCGTCGGCGCCGCCCCTCATCCGACCCTTCGGGCCACCTTCTCCCCGTGAACGGGGAGAAGGAATGCCGGCCGCATCGTCGCACCCCTTTTACGACGCTTGCGAAAGCAAAGGCGAAGGCTCCCTTCTCCCCGTTCACGGGGAGAAGGTCCCGGCAGGGGGATGAGGGGCGGCGCTTGCGGTCGAAGATCGCGCTCAACGCTGGTGGACGTAGGTTCCGGGCGCGTCCTCCAGCGGCGGCAGGCCGGCGGCCGGCGCGCCCATGGCGGGCGGGGAGACGCGCTCGGCGGAGGAGCGCGCCGCCAGCCATTCCTGCCAGGCCGGCCACCACGAGCCTTGCCGCGTCTCGGCGCGTTCCGCCCACGCGTCGGCGCCGAGGCACGGCTCGTCGTCGGTCTTGCCGGCGATGCGGTAATGGCGGTTCCGGCGGCCCGGCTCGCTGACGATGCCGGCATTGTGGCCGCCGCTGGTCAGCACGAAGGTCACCTCGGTGTCGCTCAGATAATGGATCTTGTAGACCGAGCGCCACGGCGCGACATGGTCGCGCTCGGTGCCGACGGCGAAGATCGGCGCGCGGACGTTCTGGATGGCGACGGGGAAGCCGTCGACCATGAGCCGGCCGGCGGCGAGGTCGTTGTCGAGGAAGAGCTTGCGCAGATATTCCGAGTGCATGCGATAGGGCATGCGGGTGGCGTCGGCGTTCCACGCCATCAGGTCGTTCATCGTCGCCGGCTCGCCCATCAGGTAGTGGCGCAGCATGCGCGACCAGATCAGGTCCTGCGAGCGCAGGAGCTGGAAGGCGCCGGCCATCTGATGGGTGTCGAGGAAGCCCTGCCGCCACATCATGGCGTCGAGATGGTCGAGCTGGCTGTCGTCGATGAACAGGCCGAGCTCGCCCGGCTCGGAAAAGTCGGTCTGGGCGGCAAGCAGCGTCACCGAGGCGAGCCGGTCGTCGCGGGCATGGGCCATGGCGGCGGCGGCGATGGCCAGAAGCGTGCCGCCGAGGCAATAGCCGGTGGCGTGGACCTTGGCGCTCGGCACGATCCGGCCGACCGCGTCGAGCGCGGCCATGATGCCGAGGCGGCGGTAATCGTCGAGCGAGACGTCGCGGTCGGCGGCGGTGACGTTGCGCCACGAGATGCAGAACACCGTGTGGCCCTGCTCGACCAGATGGCGGATGAGCGAATTGTGCGGCGACAGGTCGAGGATGTAGTATTTCATGATCCACGCCGGCACGATCAGCACGGGCTCGGCATGGACGGTTTCGGTCGCCGGCGCGTACTGGATCAGCTCGATCAGGTGGTTGCGGAAGACGACCTTGCCCGGCGTGACCGCGACCTCGTGGCCGGGGCGGAACGCTTCCGCGCCGGCCGGCGGCTCGCCGGAGATCTGGCGCGTCAAATCGTCGAGGAACTGCCTGTAGCCGTCGACGAAGTTCTGGCCGTTGGTCTCGGCCGCGCGGGCCATCACCTCCGGGTTGGTGAAGGGGGAGTTGGACGGCGAGAACACGTCGAGCATCTGCCGGGCCACGAAGGAGACGACGGCCTCGTGATGCGGCGAGACGCCCGGAACCTCGCGCGTGGCGTTGTGCCACCATTGCTGGTTCAGCAGGAACGACTGGTACATCAGCGAGAAGGGCTGTTTGCGCCACGCCTCGCCGGTGAAGCGGCGGTCGCCGGGCAGCGGCTCGATGCAGCAGGGGGCGTCGCCCTGCTGCGCGCAATGCAGCGTGTGGAGGGCGAGCCGCGCGGCCTTGCGCCATGCCTTGGCCGCCAGCTCGGCCC
Source organism: Aquamicrobium sp. (assembly GCA_035444225.1). Lineage (GTDB taxonomy): Bacteria > Pseudomonadota > Alphaproteobacteria > Rhizobiales > Rhizobiaceae > Aerobium. The sequence goes on from DAOMOI010000220.1 coordinate 2,457, forward strand.
GCTTGCCGGGCGCGCGCGCCAGATGCAGCGCCCAGTCGGCCCATGCCAGCCACAGGGCGGCCGGCGAAATCCCGGCGCTCGCCTGCGCCGACAGCGCGCCGGCGGCGCGGTCGATCACCCGGAAGAACTCCTCGCCCAGCGGCTCGGGCATTTCGGGCAGGGGCGCGGTGAACGGCTTTGCGCCATCAACTGTGCGTGGGGTGCTTGACGCCGGCGCGGCGGCCGGTTTCTTGGACGGAGCCTTGGGAGACGTGGACTTGCTGGGTGCGTTGGCCATGGGTTGGATATAGGCACGGGACGGCGGCGCGTTCAACGCGCTGCGGCAAGCGGGCGCAGGTAGGCAGCGAAAGGAAGAGGGGAGCGCATGAGCGAAGGCGGAGCCGTCACCGACAATCCGAAGCCGGCCGCGGACCCGGCGGCGGGCAAGGCATGGCACGCGCTCGATGCGCGCGCTGCGCTCGACGCCTTCGGCAGCGGCGAGGCGGGGCTTTCGGCGCGGGAAGCCGGGGCGCGGCTTGCGCGCCACGGCGCCAACGCGCTGCCGCCGCCGCCGCGCCGCCACCCCGCGCTGCGCCTGCTGGCGCAATTCGACAACACGCTGATCTATTTCCTGCTCGCCGCCTCGGTGGCGGCATGGGCGCTCGGCCATGTCGTCGACGCCGGCGTCATCGTCGCCGTGGTGGCGGTCAACGCCATCGTCGGCTTCATCCAGGAGGGCAGGGCCGAGCAGGCGCTCGATGCCATCCGCGACATGATCGCGCCCAAGGCCTCCGTCATGCGCGACGGCAGGCGCGTCTCGGTGCCGGCGGCTGAGCTTGTGCCGGGCGACCTCGTGCTGCTGGAAGCCGGCGATCAGGTGCCGGCCGATTTGCGCCTGACGCGGACGCGCGCGCTGCTGATCGACGAGGCGATCCTGACCGGCGAATCGGTCGCGGCGCAGAAACACGAAGAGGCAGTGACAGAGGATGCGGCGCTCGGCGACCGCTTTTCCATGGCCTATTCGGGCACGCTGGTCGCGGCCGGCCAAGGCGCTGGCGTGGTGGTGGCGACCGGGACGGCGACCGAGATCGGCCATATCAGCCGGCTGATAGGCGAGGTCGAGACGCTGACCACGCCGCTCCTGCGCCAGATCAACGAGTTCGGCCGCCGCTTCACCGCGGTCGCCATCGCGGCGGCGGCGCTCCTGTTCGTCTTCGCCATGCTGGTCAGGGCCTATGCCTGGGACGAGGCGCTGCTGGTCGTGGTCGCGCTCGCGGTCGGCGTGGTGCCGGAGGGGCTGCCGGCGGTCATCACCATCACCCTTGCCATCGGCGTGCGCCGCATGGCCGCGCGCCGTGCCATCATCCGCCGGCTGCCGGCGGTGGAGACGCTGGGCTCCACCTCTGTCATCTGCTCGGACAAGACCGGCACGCTGACGCGCAACGAGATGACCGTGCGCCGCATCGTCACCGCCGATGGCGAGGTGACGGTGGACGGCGTCGGCTACGAGCCGGCCGGGGCTTTCTTGCGCGATGGCGAGACATGCGCGGCCCCGCCGCAGATCGCCGCCGACCTCGCCCGCTGCGGCCTGCTGTGCGGCGACGCCGTGCTGGCGCGCGGGGCCGACGGGACGTGGCGCAGCGAGGGCGACCCGATGGAGGGCGCGCTGGTCGCCGCCGCGATGAAGGCCGGCTTGACGCCCGAGGACGAGCGCGCCGCGCGGCCGCGTCTCGACGAGATCCCCTTCGACGCGCAGCACCGCTTCATGGCGACACTCAATGACGGGCCGGAGGGGCGGGCGGTCTTTCTCAAGGGCGCGCCGGAGCAGGTGCTGGCGATGTGCGGCGCGCAGGCGGCGGCGGGCGGCAGCCGGCCCGTCGATGAAGCCTATTGGGCGGAGCGGATCGCCGCGGCCGCGTCCGAAGGCGAGCGGGTGCTGGGCTTCGCCTCACGGCCGGCCGGGGACGAAAGCCGGCTTTCGATGGACGGCGTCGGCGACGGGCTGGTGTTCCTCGGCATCGCCGGCTTCATCGACCCGCCGCGCGAGGAGGCGGTTGCCGCCGTCGCCGAATGCCGCTCGGCCGGCATCGCGGTCAAGATGATCACCGGCG
>DAOMOI010000221.1:0-4525 GCA_035444225.1 Aquamicrobium sp.
CAGCAGGACCCCGACCGGATCGACGTCGAGGAGCTGAAGCAGCGTTTCCTCGTCACGATCGCGCTGGAGGCGGCGCGCGTGATGGAGGAAGGCATCGTCACCGACCCGCGCGAGGCGGATGTCGGCTCGATCCTCGCCTTCGGCTTCGCGCCGTATACGGGCGGCGCGCTGTCCTACATCGACGGCATGGGCCTGGAGAAGTTCGTCAAGCTGGCGAAGAAGCTCCAGAAGCGCTACGGCGCGCAGTTCAAGGCGCCGAAGCTGCTGCTCGACATGGCCGGGAAGGGCGAAAGCTTCTACGACCGCTTCGACCCCTATGCCGGGGCCAAGGAAAAGCAGGCGGCGTAGAAACTGCGCTCCTCTCCCCGCTTGCGGGGAGAGGATGCCGGCAGGCAGGTGAGGGGCGGCGCAAACCCTTCATAGCCTGCGTTGCCCCTCCTCCGGCTCTTGGGCCGCCGCCCTCCGCCATGGCTCCGGGCGTTCGTCGCTCGAAAAGCCAAATCGTTGGCTTTTCGTCCGCTGCGCGGACCGCTCCTCACCCCCGTTCACGGGGAGAAGGAAAGGAGTTTCCCTCATGTATGTCTGGCTGCGTCTTGCCCGGATGATCGCGACCGCGCGCTCGCGCGGCCGCTATCGGCCGGGCGAGGAGGGCAGGCTTTCCTTCCGCTGCCTGCCCACCGACATCGACACCAATCTCCACCTGAACAATGCCCGCTACATGATGCTGGCCGATGTCGGCCGCATCGACCTTTTCGCGCGGGCGGGCCTGATCGGGCTGGCGCGCAGACACCGCTGGGCGCCGATGATGGGTGGCCTTCAGGCCGTCTACGCCCGCGAGATCAGGCTGTGGCAGCGCTTCGACGTGGTGTCCACGCTCGAGACATGGGAAGGCACGCAGGTCATCGGCCGCCATCGCTTCGTGCTGGAGGACGGCCGTACCGCCGCGCTGGTGATGACCACGGCCGGGGTCTACGACGCCGCCGCCCGCCGCTTCGTGCCCATCGACGACATCGTCGCCGAGCTGGGCACTGAGGCGAAGCCGCGCCCGCCGAACGAGGAGGAGCGCGCCTTCATGGCCTCGCATGCCGGCCTGCGACGGCTGGCCAAGGAGTAACGGCTCAGCGCGCCACGGTCACGCTGCATGCCGCGCCCGCGACCACCGCTTCCGAGACCGAGCCGAGCAGCAACCGGCCGATGAAGGGCGGGTTGCCGGTGCCGACGACGATATGGCCGATCGCATGCTCGCCGGCCCCAGTCTTGCCGGCCCCGGTGTCGCTGGCCCCGGTCTCGCTGGCGAAGCGCAGGATGGCCTCGGCCACGTCCTTCGCCTCGGCCAGCGCCGGCCGCGCCTCGCGCACGCCATGGGCCTCGGCATAGCGCATGGCGATGTCGAGGACTTCCTTCGCCTTCCCGGCCGAGATCGCCTTGATCGGCGGATGGCCGCTTGCCGGCCGCACCCGGTTGACCAGCAGGAAGGTCAGGCCGCGGCCGAGCCCGGCCGCCATCTCCACCGCCACCTCGACCGCGCGGCGGGCATGGACGCTGTCATTGACGCAGCACAGGATCGCTCCGCTCATCTCTTCCCCATCATGACGTCGTGTCCCGACAGTGATAGGCGGTGCCGGCCGCGCGGGCAACGGCGGCGCGTGGGCGCAGGCGAAATCGTGCCCGCCCCGCGTCCGCCGTCTGGACAGGCGGCGGACACGGCGCTAGGTAGGGGCGAGGTATTTTTTCCTGTTCCGGGAGGGCGTCATGCTCTCGCATGAGAAGGTCTGGGCGGCGATCGACGCGCTTGCGGCGCGCCATTCCCTGTCCGCGTCCGGCCTTGCCCGCCGCGCCGGCCTCGATTCCACCGCCTTCAACAAGTCCAAGCGCCGCTCCGCCGACGGCCGCCCGCGCTGGCCCTCGACCGAGTCGCTCGCCAAGATCATGGAGGCGACCGGCGCGTCGCTGGCCGAGCTTCTGGTGCTGGTGGACGAAAGCGCGGTTGCCGACCGGCAGGGCCGTGCCTCCGTGCCGCTGATCGGCTTCGCCCAGGCCGGCGCCGGCGGCTTCTTCGACGATGGCGGCTTTCCGGTGGGGCAGGGCTGGGAAGAGGTGAGCCTGCCCGCGGGCGGCGTCGGCGAGAACGCCTATGCGCTTCAGGTCCAGGGCGATTCGATGCTGCCGCTCTATCGCGACGGCGACATCCTGATCGTCGAGCCGGGCGCGCGGGTGCGCAAGGGCGACCGCGTCGTGGCCAAGACCGTCACCGGCGAGGTGATGGCCAAGATCCTCGCCGGTCGCGGCGCCGGCCATGTCAGGCTCGTCTCGCTCAACCCGGCCCATCCCGAGCGTGTGTTGCCGGCCGCCGAGGTGGTGTGGCTGGCGCGCATCGTCTGGGCGAGCCAGTAGGGCGTACGGCGATGCGCCCGCTCGCCCTCCTCGTCGCGCTCGGCGGTCTCGGCGCGCTGGTGCTGGCCGCGCCGGCCTTGCGCGAGCGGGCGTCCCGGACCGGTGCCGCTGGCCCTGACGACGCGCCCCCGATAGCCGCTTCGGTCGAGGAGGAGCGCGAAGCCGCGCCGCCGCCGCCCGCGCCGTTCATCGTGCGCCCCGTCTCCCCCGACATCGTCGTGCCGCCGCCGCTCGAGCCGCATCGGCTGGAACGGATCGACCCGCGTGAACCGCTGAGCCCCATCGGCCGCGCGTATGCCCCGTCCGAAGGGCCGCCGAAGGAAACGGTGCTGCACCGGCCGGTGGCGAGCGCAGCCGGCGCGTTCGAGGTCATGGGCTACCGGGTCGTCCTTTCCGGCCTGCGGCCGACGCCGGCCGACGAGACCTGCGTTGCCGACGGCGTTTCGTGGCCGTGCGGCGTCCATGCCCGCATCGCCTTCCGCAACTGGCTGCGGGGCAGGGCGCTCGCCTGCGTCGTGCCGCCCGCGCCGCCGGCCGAGGCCGTGACGACGCCGTGCCGGCTCGGCGCTTTCGACGCCGGCGAATGGCTGGTCGCGCAGGGATGGGTCCGCCCGGACCCGGAAGACACGCGCTATGCCGCGCAGGCGGAGACTGCGCGCGAGGAGCGGCGCGGCCTCTATGGCCCCGCGCCGGCCGCGGCCGCGCCGCTGACCGTCACCGTGCCGGAACGGACCGGGCGGGATCTGACCGGGACCGGCATCCTCGATGCCGATTCCGATCCTGATGACGCGGGAGCGTCAGGCGACTAGCTCGCCCTTCAACGCCTTTCCGATCAGCGCGCGCGTGTTGTCGATGCCGTAGAGCGCGGCGAAGGAGCCGAAGCGCGGGCCGCGCTCCTGCCCGATCAGCACCTGATAGATCATCTGGAAGAAGGCGACGGAGACGCCCGGCCCGCCGGTCGGGCTTTTCTTCGCATGGTCCTGGTAGCGCTCGATCCCGCGCGCGACGTCGAGCGCCGCGTTCTGGATCGCCTCGCCGTCCGCGTCCGCCGGCAGCGTGCCGAGCCTGTCCGCCAGCGCCTGAAGCGCCTCCGTCTCCACCGCGTCGGGCGCGCGAAACACCTTCGACGGCTTCACGAAATCGTCGAAATAGCGGATCGCGAAGCCGACCAGCCGGTCGAGCTCGGGATGGGTGGCCGCCGACACGCCCGGCGCGTGGCGCGAGATGAAGCCCCACAGCACCGCCTTGTCGTGGGCGTTGGAGGCGCTGACGAGGTTGAGCAGCAGGCCGAACGACACCGGCATGTCTATCGCTGGCGGGTTGCCGGCATGGATGTGCCAGACCGGGTTGCCCAGCCGCTCCTTCCAGTCCTGCCGCGGATAGGCGGCGAGGAACTGGTAGTATTCCTCGACCGCGCGCGGGATGACGTCGAAATAGAGCTTCTTGGCCGTGCGCGGCTTCTGGAACATGTAGAGCGCCAGGCTCTCCGTCGGCGCATAGGTCAGCCATTCGTCGATGGTCAGGCCGTTGCCCTTCGACTTCGAGATCTTCTCGCCGTTCTCGTCGAGGAACAGCTCGTAGACGAAATGCTCGGGCGGGCGGCCGCCCAGCGCCTTGCAGATGCTGTCGTAGACCATCATGTTCGGCCCGTGGTCCTTGCCGAACATCTCGAAATCGACGCCGAGCGCGGCCCAGCGCGCGCCGAAATCCGGCTTCCATTGCAGCTTCACCCTGCCGCCGGTGACGGGCAGCGTCACCTCCTCGCCGTCCTCGTCGTCGAAGGTGATGGTTCCGGCCTCCGCGTCGACGCGCTTCATCGGCACGTAGAGCACGCGCCCCGTCTTCGGCGAGATCGGCAGGAAGGGCGAATAGGTGGCGCGGCGCTCCTCGCCCAGCGTCGGCAGCATGATCGCCATGATCGCGTCGTAGCGCTCGGCCACCCGGCGCAGGATGTCGTCGAAGCGGCCGGACTTGTAGTAGTCGGTCGCGCTGGCGAACTCGTAGTCGAAGCCGAACGTGTCGAGGAACCGGCGCAGCATGGCGTTGTTGTGGTGGCCGAAGCTGGCATACTTGCCGCCGAACGGGTCGGGAACGACGGTCAGCGGCTGGTGCAGATACGGCTCCAGGAAGG
>DAOMOI010000222.1:0-3601 GCA_035444225.1 Aquamicrobium sp.
GGCGCGTCGGCGGCCTTTGCCTTGACCGGCTCCGCCGCGCCGGTGGCGCAACGGCGCGGCGCGGTCGAGGCCGGCTTCCACGGCGGGCCGGTTCTGGTCTCGTGGCATCCCGCCTTCGTCCTGCGCACGCGCGACGCCGCGCGGCAGGCGTCCCTGCGGCGCGCGCTCGCCGCCGACCTCGCCGCCCTGCCGGCGCTGGCCGCCAACGACACGCCGGCGGAGGCGTCACCTTGGAACGCGGAACAGGCCGACCCGCGCGGCCCGGGCTTGACGGGCGCCTGAAACGACGATGCCCCGCGCGGGAAGCCGGCGGGGCATCGAAAACATCTGGAAGGAGCGCGGCGACGCCCCGATGCGGGTGCTGACGACCCTAGAGGACCGAGAGGTTGACCGCCTTCGGACCCTTGCCGCGCTTGTCCGGCTCGGTATCGAAGGACACCTTCTGCCCATCCTCGAGGCCCTGCAGGCCGGACGCCTGGACGGCGGAGATGTGGACGAACACGTCCTTGTTGCCGTCGTCCGGCGTGATGAAACCGAAGCCCTTGGCATGGTTGAAGAATTTCACTGTTCCACTCTGGGGCATGGGAAGCTCCTTATCTCCCTTTGGATGGATGGCGCGGGGCGTCGGTCCCGCTCGCGTCTCGTGCCTTTACTGGGGGAGAAGAAACAGCTTCACGCGCGCCGGGGTCTTGCCGGAACCCTCTCGTTTCGCGGCCGGCCCGGTGGTCGCGTCCAGGCATGTCGTCACGGCCTGTCGTGCGGTGGCGTGGATGCAATTGCACCGGGTATCCTATTTCCAGTCTCCGGGCCGGCAAATGCCCGAACGCACCATCTTTCCTTTATTTTTGTCCCGCGGGCAAGCGAAAGATTCGCAGAAGCGGATGCCGCTGCGAGAGCCGTGTTTCTGACCGCCGTTCTGACGGCGGCGGGGCGCGGGAGCCTCGTCTGGCGCCGGGCGCGAGCCGGCGGGAGGCCAAGGGATGGACCCAAGGACCGGACCTTGAACCCGATCCGCGCCGCGGCGCAACGATTTTCCCGCGCGCGGTCCGCGCATTGTCTTGCCCATCCCCAGGAAACGCTTGTACCAGAGCCGATTTTATGCGATGAGCGTATCGTTCGGGCATTTACTTACCCGGAGACTGGACCGTTTCGGACGACCTTTCCCCGACAGCGTGAACTCTCGACCACCCGCGAGCCTGTGCATGTCGCGCAGGTGCGGTTCATCATCAGGGAAACAGGAGCTTCCCATGGCCCAGACCGGCACCGTGAAATTCTTCAACTCCACCAAGGGCTTCGGCTTCATCACGCCGGACGGCGGCGCGAAGGACGTGTTCGTCCACATCTCCGCCGTCGAGGCGTCGGGCATGCGCACCCTCGTCGACGGCCAGAAGGTCTCCTTCGACGTCGAGCCGGACCGCATGGGCAAGGGCCCCAAGGCCGTCAACCTCTCGGCCGCCTGATCTTTCCAGGCAGCCAGCAAATCGAAAGGCGGCGCGGGCAACTGCGCCGCCTTTTCGTTGGCGCAACGCAGGGTTTAACGCCGTGGAATATTCCATCGGCAGTCGGTAAAACTGCTTGATGACGCGCTCCATGATGCACCCCAATGGGCAGCATCGTGTACAATATGCGCAACCTCCAGCGCCTCAGCCTGACAGGGCTGCAAACCATTGCGGTGGAGAGGAAATACGGCCGTCTCGTATCAGCCGCCCACGACGATGTGGTTATCTACTATGCCGCGCGTGTCACGCATAATGGCGGAGAATATCGGGCTTTCGCCAAGGTTGGCGGCATACGCCCACATCCCGCCCTTTCCACCCATTTGCTGGTCGAGGTATCGGACTATACGCCGTTTCCCGTAGCCGTTCCGGCATTCGGACCGGGACGGGACTACGAGCGTTCCCTGTTCGGCCACAATTGGCGGTCGATGGCCGCGCGCGGCGTCCGAGCACTGTCCGACGATGAGGCAGCCGCGATAATCGAGGCCGCTTGCCGCGGCTGGGAAAACACGATGCATGGCGGCTTCGTCGGAGAGGATCGGCAAGGCTTTGCCGAGCAGGATCAGGCGGCATATCAGGAGCCGCCACGAGAGCGCGAAAACTTCGACCGTCTCCGCCGATGGTTCGCCAACAGGCGCGAGTGCAGGCGGCGCTACGATTGCCGTTGCAGCTTCACGGGGTCGGACCTGCAAGACAGGGAAGGAAATCCCGAAGGCGAATGCTGCCATATCTACCAATTGCGGGATGGAGGACCGGACATCATTCAGAATATGATCTTTCTCTGCAAGAGGATGCACTGGGCCCACGACCGCTATCTGATTACGCTGAATGATGATTTCAGCTTCTTGCACAGCAGGTTCCTGGACTCGAGATCGCGCGACATGCTGCATGCCGACGGCTATGCGCGCGTCCCGGAAGACCCTGCGCTTCGGCCGTCGCTCGAATTCATCCACCGTCACAGGGAGGAATTCCTTCGTCTCGAAGGCTGAGCCACCCCTTCCCATTGCCGGGGACTCCCCCCATATTCCGCCCATGGCCAGAAAATCGGATGACAAGACAGCGCCGGATGCCGCGCCCGGCTTCGGCGAAGCGCCGCAGGCGGAGTTCGTGGGCGCGCCGCTCACCGGACCGGTTTCCGGCTGGGCGGAGGAGATCGCACGCGAGGCCGCGAAAGCCGCGCCCCCCACCAAGCCGAAGAAGAAGATACCCGAGCGGTCCTCCGCGCCGACGCGCACCGCGCGCGGCACCTCGATGGGCGGCGCCGCCTCGCCGAAGGAGCGCGTCGCGGCGGGGCTGAACCCGGTCGCCGGGCTGGACATCGCGCTGGAGGACGTTGGCGGCCTGACCTCGTCCGGCATCACCGCCACGGTCGCGGCGCTGTCGCGGCTGATCGAGGGCGGCGACCCGAACCTGAAGAAGGAAGCGTGGGTTCCCCATCGCCCTGCCCGGCCGGAGAAGTCGGAAGGCGGCATCGAGCTGCGCATGGAGACGGCGTTCAAGCCCTCCGGCGACCAGCCGACGGCCATCGCCGACCTCGTCGCCGGCGTGAACGAGCACGAGCGCACGCAGGTGCTGCTCGGCGTCACCGGCTCGGGCAAGACCTTCACCATGGCCAAGGTGATCGAGGAGACCCAGCGCCCGGCGCTGATCCTCGCGCCCAACAAGACGCTGGCCGCGCAGCTCTATGGCGAGTTCAAGAGCTTCTTCCCGAACAACGCGGTCGAGTATTTCGTTTCCTACTACGATTATTACCAGCCCGAGGCATACGTGCCGCGGACGGATACCTATATCGAGAAGGAATCGTCGATCAACGAGCAGATCGACCGCATGCGCCACTCGGCGACGCGCTCGCTGCTGGAGCGCGACGACGTCATCATCGTCGCCTCGGTGTCGTGCATCTACGGTATCGGCTCGGTCGAAACCTATACGGCGATGACCTTCCAGATGGAGGTCGGCGACAAGCTCGACCAGCGCCAGCTCCTCGCCGATCTGGTGGCCCAGCAATACAAGCGGCAGGACATCAACTTCACGCGCGGCTCGTTCCGGGTGCGCGGCGATACGATCGAACTGTTCCCCGACCACCTCGAGGATCGCGCCTGGCGCAT
>DAOMOI010000222.1:3611-4508 GCA_035444225.1 Aquamicrobium sp.
CGATCACCGAGTTCGACCCCCTGATGGGGCAGAAGACCGGCGACCTGAAGAGCGTCAAGATCTACGCCAACTCGCACTATGTGACGCCGCGGCCGACGCTCAACCAGGCGATCAAGTCGATCAAGGAGGAGATGAAGCACCGGCTGGTCGAGCTGGAGCGCGCCGGGCGGCTCTTGGAGGCGCAGCGGCTGGAGCAGCGCACGCGTTTCGATCTCGAGATGCTGGAGGCGACCGGCTCCTGCGCCGGCATCGAGAACTATTCGCGCTATCTCACCGGCCGCGCGCCGGGCGAGCCGCCGCCGACGCTGTTCGAATACGTGCCCGACAACGCCATCGTCTTCATCGACGAGAGCCACGTCACCGTGCCCCAGATCGGCGGCATGTATCGCGGCGACTTCCGCCGCAAGGCGACGCTGGCCGAATACGGCTTCCGCCTGCCGTCCTGCATGGACAACCGGCCGCTGCGCTTCGAGGAATGGGACGCGATGCGGCCGCTGACCGTCGCGGTCTCGGCCACGCCGGGCGGCTGGGAGATGGAGCAGTCGGGCGGCGTCTTCGCCGAGCAGGTCATCCGCCCCACCGGCCTGATCGACCCCCCGGTCGAGGTGCGCCCGGCCAAGAACCAGGTCGACGACGTGCTCGCCGAAATCCGCGAGACGACGGCCAAGGGCTACCGCACGCTGTGCACCGTGCTGACCAAGCGCATGGCCGAGGACCTGACCGAATATCTCCACGAGCAGGGCGTGCGCGTGCGCTACATGCACTCCGACATCGAGACGCTGGAGCGCATCGAGATATTGCGCGACCTCCGGCTCGGCGCCTTCGATGTGCTCGTCGGCATCAACCTGCTGCGCGAGGGGCTCGACATTCCCGAATGCGGCTTCGTCGCCATTCTCG
>DAOMOI010000223.1:0-4497 GCA_035444225.1 Aquamicrobium sp.
GGAGAACTCGAACTTCATCCTGCATACGCAAGGTGGCTCGTTCATCCTCACCCTCTACGAGAAGCGGGTCGAGCGTGCCGACCTGCCGTTCTTCCTCGGCCTGATGGAGCATCTGGCTCGGCGCGGCGTCTCCTGCCCGCTGCCGGTGCGGCGCAGCAATGGCGAGATGATCGGCGAGCTGGCCGGTCGGCCGGCGGCGATCATCACCTTTCTCGAAGGCATGTGGCCGCGCCGGCCGACGCCCGCTCATTGCCGCGCCGTCGGCGAGGCGCTGGCGCGGCTCCATGTCGCCGGCGCGGATTTCGCGCTGACCCGCCCAAATGCGCTGTCGCTTCCGGGCTGGCGCACGCTGTGGGAGGGCTGCGAGGCGCGCGCCGACGAGGTCGAGCCGGGGCTCGGCGCCGAGGTCGCGGCCGACTTTGCCGCGCTCGAAGCGGGCTGGCCGCGCGGCCTGCCTGCCGGCGTCATCCATGCCGACCTTTTCCCGGACAACGTCTTCTTCCTCGGCGAGAAGCTGTCGGGGCTGATCGACTTCTATTTCGCCTGCAACGACTTCCTCGCCTATGATCTGGCAACGTGCCTGAACGCCTGGTGCTTCGAGCGCGACCACGCCTTCAATCTGACCAAGGGCACGGCGCTGCTCGCCGGCTACCAGAGCGTGCGGCCGCTCGGGGCCGACGAGATTGCGGCGCTGCCGCTGCTCGCGCGCGGCTCGGCGCTGCGCTTCATGCTGACGCGGCTATATGACTGGCTGCACGGCCCCGACGGCGCGCTGGTGATGAAGCGCGACCCGATGGAATATGTGCGCAAGCTGCGCTTCCACCGCTCGATCGGCTCGGCCGGCGAATACGGGCTGGCGCGGCCGTGAAGCGGGTCGAGATCTTCACCGACGGCGCGTGCTCCGGCAATCCCGGGCCCGGCGGCTGGGGCGCGATCCTGCGCTTCAACGGCGTGGAGAAGGAGATGTCGGGCGGCGAGGCCGACACCACCAACAACCGCATGGAGCTGATGGCGGCGATCAGCGCGCTGAACGCGCTCAAGGAACCCTGCGCCGTCGATCTCCACACCGACTCGAACTACGTCAAGGACGGCATCTCCGGCTGGATCGAGGGCTGGAAGCGGAACGGCTGGAAGACGGCGGCCAAGAAGCCGGTCAAGAATGCCGAGCTGTGGCAGGCGCTGGACGAGGCGCGCCGCCGCCACAAGGTGACGTGGCACTGGGTCAAGGGCCATGCCGGCCACCCGGAGAACGAGCGCGCCGACGAACTCGCCCGGCTGGCGATGGCACCGTTCAAGAAGAAGACCCTGCCTCCGGTCGGGGTGTGAGTCGCCGGCCGTTTGCGCCGCCCCTCATCCGCCCTTCGGGCACCTTCTCCCCGTGAACGGGGAGAAGGGAATGCGGCAGTGTCTCCTCTCCCCGTTTACGGGGAGAGGATGCCGGCAGGCAGGTGAGGGCAGCGCAAGCGCCGAAGAAAACCAGCCCCGTCAAAGCTGTTCGAGGATCGTCGCCGCGCCCGAATTGGCGACCGTGCCCGGCGCGTCCTCGATGTTGAGGGCCGTCACCGTGCCGTCCTCGACGATGGCCGAGAAACGCTTGAGCCGAAGCCCGAGCCCGCCCTTGGAAAGATCGAGGTCGAGGCCGGCGGCCCTAGCGAAATCGCCGCTGCCGTCGGCGAGGAACAGGATCTTGCCGTCGCCGCCGCTGGTCTTGGCCCATGCGTCCATGACGAACACGTCGTTGACGGCGACGACCGCGATCTGGTCGACGCCACGGGCGAGGATCGCGTCGCGGTTCTCGATATAGCCGGGCAGGTGGTTGTTGTTGCAGGTCGGCGTGAAGGCGCCGGGAACGCCGAACAGGACGACCTTCCTGCCCGCGAAGACGTCGGCGGTGGAAAGCTCCTTCGGACCGTCGGCGGTGCTGGTCTTGAAGGTGGCGTCAGGCAGCTTTCGTCCAACGGCGATGGTCATGCTTCACCTCTGTTGATCAATGGAAGGACCCGGACCGTTAGCGGTTCGGGCCGCGGATGGCAATCGCCGTCACCGTTGCGGCAGCTCGATGGTGCCGGCGACCGCACCGGCATCGGTGACGAGCGTGTAGGCGAGCGGCCCGGCCGCCTCGCTGCCGCGCGCCGCGACGGGAACGCGAAAAGCGCCGTCCGCGCCGTCGCGCTCCGGCGTGCCGAGGGTAAGCCCGGCCGTGCCGGCAACGAACAGGTCGAGCGCGCGCACGCCCTCGGGCAGCGCGGTCTCGACCATGATCGCCTTGTCGTCCACCGCCCCCGCCTCGGCGGCGAAGCCGGGGCGCGCCGGCGCGGGCAGGGCGTCGAATGCCGCCTTGACCACAGCCGCGTGCTCCGGCTGCTCGCTGCCGCTGCCCGGCTCGAAGGACAAGGTCGCCTGAACCGGGATGCAGATCGTCTCGCAGACGCCGAGGAAGACGTCGGCCTGAAGCCGGGCCGGCGGGTTCGCGTCTTCCGGGAGCCTGAGCGTCAGCGCCAGCGCGACCGGCCGGTCGTAGCCGGCCGACTGGGCATAGCCGTCGTCGAAGCGGCCGGGCGTCGGGAAGCCGATCTCGACCGCGGCGTCGCTGCCGCCCGCGCTCGCCGTCAGTGTCGGCGGCACGCCCGCGGCGCCGGGATCGCGCCAATAGGTCTTCCAACCCGGCTTGAGGCGGATTTCCAGCGCCCCGCGCAGCAGGCCATCCCCGTCGGGTTTGCCGCTGGTGACGATGCGGATCGAGCCGCCCTCGACATGATGCCAGCCGCTCGACGCCGCCTGCGCGCCCGTAGCGGTGGCGCAGGCGAGCATGAAGCACAGGGCGGAAAGCGGGCGCGAAGGGATCATGGCGCGAATGTGGGCCGGACCGCCCGGTTTCGCAACCGCGCCCCGCGGTTGCCCGCCATCATAATTGCGTGAGACGCCTGCGCCGGCCGCCGCATGACGCTCTTTCGCTGCGGCCGGAAACGCGCTAGCCTTCGTTCCATGGACCTTCTGGGCAAAAGGAAAGGCGCGGTGCGCGCCGGCTACCTCGACGACCAGTTCCTCATCGCCATGCCGGGCATGCGGGACGAGCGTTTCGCGCGTTCCGTCATCTATGTCTGCGCCCATAGCGAGGAGGGGGCGATGGGCCTCGTCATCAATCAGGCCCAGCAGCTTCTCTTCCCCGACCTTCTGGTCCAGCTCGGCATCCTTGACGAGAAGGAGGCCATCCGCCTGCCGGCCCGCACCCGCGAGATCGTCGTGCGCCATGGCGGCCCGGTCGATCGCAGCCGCGGCTTCGTCCTGCACAGCGATGACTATATGGTCGAATCCTCGATGCCGGTATCCGACGAGGTCTGCCTGACCGCCACCGTCGACATCCTGCGCGCCATCTCCTCCGGCAACGGGCCGCGCCATGCGCTGATGGCGCTGGGTTATGCCGGCTGGGGCGCGGGGCAGCTCGAGCACGAGATCGCCGAGAACGGCTGGCTCACCTGTCCGGCCAGCCTCGACCTGCTGTTCGATCCGGACATCGACCGGCAATATGACCGCATCCTCGCCTCGCTCGGCGTCGATCCCGCCCATCTCAGCGCCGAGGCCGGCCACGCCTGAAGGGGCTTCGTGACCTCTCCACCGTCATCCCGGCCAAGGGCGCGAAGCGCCCGCAGAGCCGGGACCCATTGAGCAGCGCGGCCGGGGTATGGGTTTGCGTGGCGGTGCCACGGCAAGAGCCGCGCCGCGCTCGACGTTTCCACGACCAATGGGTCCCGGATAGCCTCCGCTTCGCTTCGGCTTCCGGGATGACGCGGAAAGGTTGCCTCACGCCTTCACCAGCGGGAACTGCTCCTTCAGCAGGCGGAGCGCGGCATCCGCCTGGATCGGCGGGTCGAACATGAAGCTCTGCACATATTCGCAGCCCATCTGCCGGAGTTCGAGCGCGTCGTTGTCGTCGGCCACGCCCTCGGCCACCACCGACAGGCCGAGCTCGTGCGCCATGCCGACCATGGAGCGCAACAGCACCGAGCGTTTCGGGCTGGTATCGTCGATGAAGCTCTTGTCGATCTTGATCGTGTCGAAGGGGAAGCGCGTCAGATAGGCGAGCGAGGAATAGCCGGTGCCGAAATCGTCGAGCGACAGGCCGATGCCGATCTGTTTCAGCTTGGCGAGGATGTGGGCCGACTGCTCGGGATTGTCCATCACCAGCGATTCGGTCAGCTCCAGTCGGAAGCAGCGCGGCTTGATGTTGGCGCGCGCCACCACCGAGCGCACGTCGCTGACGAGGTCGCGGCGGATCAGCTGCCGGCTCGACAGGTTGACCGAGACCGACAGCGGCACCTCGCCGATCTGCTTCTGCCACATGGAGAGGTCGTCGGCCGCCTGCTGCATGGCGAACAGGCCGAGCGGCACGATCAGGTCGCAGGTCTCGGCCACGGGGATGAAGTCGGCCGGCGCGATCGAGCCGCGGCGTGGGTGGTCCCAGCGCAGAAGCGCCTCGAAGCCGGCGATGGAGCGGTC
>DAOMOI010000224.1:0-4487 GCA_035444225.1 Aquamicrobium sp.
TGAGGGGCGGCGCAGGCGTGGCAGGTAATTCGCCGACGTCTCCGCCGCCCCTCATTCGGCTGCCGCCACCTTTTCACCGTGAACGGGGAAAAGGGAACGGGCCGCGACGTGTCGCCTAGTTCAGCGCGCACTGTTCGGCATAGGCGTCCTTGTGGTCGGTGAAGGCGGTGCCGATGATCTTGTTGGTCAGCGCGTCGCCCTCCTTCACCACCTCGCGGACATAGATGTCCTGGATCGGGTGGTTGTTGGTGTTGAAGGAGAACTTTCCGCGCACGGAGTCGAAGTCCGCTTCCTTCAGCGCCGCGCGGAAGGCGTCGGCGTCCTTGACGCCGGCCTTGGCTGCCGCCGCGACGATCAGGCTGCCGGTGTCGTAGGCTTGCGCGGCGTAGATCGAGGGCAGGCGGCCATATTCGGCCTGGAAGGTCTCGACGAATTTCTTCGACGCCTCGTTGTCGAGATCCTTGGCCCAGCTTGCCGAGTTCTTCACCCCGAGCGCGGCGTCGCCGATCGCCGGCAGCACGTCCTGGCTGAAGGAGAAGCCGGGGCCGATCAGCGGGATGTCGACGCCCGACTGCGCATATTGCTTGACGAAGGCGATGCCCATGCCGCCCGGCAGGAAGATGAACACCGAATCCGCGCCCGAGGCGCGGATCTGCGCGATCTCGGCGGCGTAGTCGGTCTGGCCGACCTGGGTGTAGACCTCGCCGGCCAGCTCGTTCTTGTAATAGCGCTTGAACCCGGTCAGCGCATCCGTGCCCGCCGGATAGTTGGGGGCCATGATGAAGGTCTTCTTGTAGGTCTCGTTGGCGTACTGGCCCATCGCCTCGTGGAAATTGTCGTTCTGGTAGGCGACGTTGAAATAGTTCTCGTGGCACTGGGCGCCGGCAAGCGCCGAGGGGCCGGCATTGACCGAGAGATAGAACTTGCCCTGCGCCACCGCGCTCGGCACCACCGCCATGGCGAGGTTGGACCAGATGATGCCGGTCAGGATATCGACCTGGTCGGACTGGATCATCTTGTCGGCGATCTGCACCGCGAGCTCGGGCTTCTGGCCGTCATCCTCGGTGACGACCTCGATTTCCGACGCGGCGTCGCCGGCATTCTTCAGCGCCAGCAGGAAGCCGTCGCGGGCGTCGATGCCCAGGCCCGCGCCACCGCCCGAAAGCGTGGTGATGAGGCCGACCTTGACCGGCTCGGCAAACGCCCCGCCGCTCATGCCTGTCGCGAGCGCGATGACGCTCGCCGCAATCAGTTTACGCATGTCCGTTCCACTCCCGTTTTGCCTGGAGCCCTGGGGGCTTCTCCTACGATGAAAAATAATTGGCGCGCGCGCCAGTCTTCGCCGACATTTTTACAGCTCCGTCCTCACCTTCCATAGTTCGGGAAAAAGCTCGACCTCCAGCATGCGCCGCAGATAGGCCACGCCCGCCGTGCCGCCGGTGCCGCGCTTCAGCCCGATGATGCGCTCGACCGTGGTGACGTGGTTGAAGCGCCAGCGGCGGAAATAGTCCTCGAAATCGACCAGCTTCTCGGCCAGCTCGTAGAGCGCCCAGTGGCGCTCCGGCCCGGCATAGACGATCCGCCACGCCTCGACCACGGCGTCGCTCGGCGCTCGCGTCTGCCGCCACTCGGTCCGCGCCGCGTCCGCGCCGATGTCGAAGCCGTTGCGGTGGAGCAGAAGCAGCGCCTCGTCGTAGAGGCTCGGCCGCGCCAGGATCGCCTCCAGCCTCTCCACGGTCTCGGGCCGGTGCGCGTGCGGCTTGAGCATGGCGAGGTTGCGGTTGCCGGCCAGGAACTCGATGGCGCGGTATTGCCACGACTGGAAGCCGGAGGACTGGCCGAGCGCGCCGCGAAAGCGCGTATATTCGCTGGGCGTCATCGTGCGCAGCACGTCCCAGGCATTGTTCAGCTGCTCGAAGATGCGCGCCACCCGCGTCAGCATCTTGAAGGCGGGTCGCACGTCGTCGGCGCGGATCGCCGCCATCGCGCCGGATATTTCGTGGATGGCGAGCTTCATCCACAGTTCCGAGGTCTGGTGCTGGATGATGAACAGAAGCTCGTCCGGCGAGGTCGACAGCGGCGTCTGGGCGTCGAGGATCCTTTCCAGATGGAGATAGTCGCCATAGGCCATGCGGCCGCGGAAATCGGTCTCGGCGCCGTCGATGCCGTCGCTGTCGGCGGGGCCGGTCATGACGCCGCCTCGCGCAGCCGGAAGCGCTGGATCTTGCCGGTCTGCGTCTTCGGCAATGCTGCGACGAACTTCACCACGCGCGGATATTTGTAGGGCGCGATCGTCGCCTTGACGTGGTCCTGAAGCCGCTTGGCCGTCTCCGCATCCGCCGCCGCGCCGTTGGCCAGCACGACATGGGCCTCAACGATCTGGCCGCGCGCCTCGTCGGGCGCGCCGATCACCGCGCATTCGGCGACCAGCGGGTGCGACAGCAGCGCCGCCTCCACCTCGGGCCCTGCGATGTTGTAGCCGGAGGACAGGATCATATCGTCGGAGCGCGCGGCGAAATGGAAGCGTCCCTCCTCGTCCTGGATGAAGGAATCGCCGGTCAGGTTCCAGCCGTCGCGCACGTAGTTCCGCTGCCGCGCGTCGGCGAGATAGCGGCAGCCGGTCGGGCCGCGCACGGCGAGCCGCCCGATCTGCCCGCGCGGCACCTCGTTCATGCCCTCGTCCACCACCTTCGCCTCGTAGCCTGTCACCGGCCGGCCGGTGACGCCGGGCGCGCGGTCGTCGAGCCGGTTGGTGATGAAGATGTGCAGCATCTCGGTCGAGCCGATGCCGTCGAGGATCGGCCTGCCGGTCTTCTTCTCCCATTCCTCGTAGACCGGCGCCGGCAGCGTCTCGCCGGCCGAGACGGCGATGCGCAGCGACGACAGGTCCGCGCCCTCGGCCAGCGCCTTCAGCATCGCCCGGTAGGCGGTTGGCGCGGTAAACGAAATCGTCGCCCGGTATTTCTGGATGATCTCGACCATGTTGGGCGGGGTGGCGCTTTCGAGCAGCGTCGCCGTCGCCCCGAAGCGCAGCGGAAACACGGCGAGCCCACCGAGGCCGAAGGTGAAGGCGAGCGGCGGCGAGCCGACGAAGACGTCGTCGGGCGTCACCTTCAGCACTTCCTTCGCGTAGCCGTCGGCGATGATCAGCACGTCGCGGTGGAAGTGCATCGTCGCCTTGGGCGAGCCGGTGGTGCCCGAGGTGAAGCCGAGCAGGCAGACATCGTCGCGCCCGGTCGCGACCGCCTCGAAGGTCACCGGCTTGTCGAGCGCGGCGCGGTCGAGCTCGGCATCGTGGTTGGCGGTGCCGTCGAAGCCGACGACCTGCTTCAGGAACCGGCTTTCCTTGGCGCAGGCGACCAGCTCGTCCTTGATGCGCGTGTCGCACAGCGCGAGCTGCACCTGCGCCTTGTCGACGATCGCGGCAAGTTCGCCGGCGCGCAGCATAGGCATGGTGTTGACGACGACCGCGCCTGCCTTGGTGGCGGCGAGCCAGCAGGCCACCATGGCCGGGTTGTTGGGCGCGCGGATCAGCACGCGGTTGCCGGGCCTGACGCCGTAATTCTCGACCAGCGCGCAGGCGAGCCGGTTGGTCCAGTCGGCCAGCTCCTTGTAGGTGCGCCGCCTGCCGTTGCCGATCAGCGCCGTGCGGTCGCCGAAGCCCTTCTCGACCATGCGGTCGGTCAGCTCGACCGCGCAGTTCATGTATTCGGGATAGTCGAAGCCGGCGAGCTTCAGCTCCGGCCATTCCTCCGCCGGCGGCAGGTTGTCGCGGGAGAAGGTATCGACATGCGCGGACGGTCCCAGCATTTTCATCCTCCCATGGTCTGGCGCGCGATCACCACCTTCTGAACGTCCGACGCACCCTCATAGATGCGCAGCGCCCTAATCTCGCGATAGAGGCTCTCGACGATGTGGCCGCGCCGCACGCCGTCGCCGCCGTGAAGCTGCACCGCCTTGTCGATGACCGATTGCGCCCGGTCGGTGGCGTAGAGCTTGGCCATCGCCGCCTCGCGGGTGACGCGCGCCGCGCCGCGGTCCTTCACCCATGCGGCGCGGTAGACCAGCAGCGCCGCCGCATCGACGTCGAGCGCCATGTCGGCGACGTGACCCTGCACCATCTGAAGGTCGAACAGCGGTGCGCCGAACAGCTGGCGCTCGCGAACGCGGGCGACGGTCTCGTCCAGCGCACGCCGTGCGAAGCCGAGCGCGGCCGCGCCCACCGTCGAGCGGAACACGTCGAGCACCGACATGGCGATGCGGAAGCCTTCGCCGGGCTTGCCGATCATGGCCGAAGCCGGCAGCCGCACGTCGTCGAAGGAAAGCCGGGCCAGCGGATGCGGCGCCACCACCTCCAGCCGCTCGGCCACGTTGAGGCCCGGCGTGTCGGCCGGCACGACGAAGGCCGAGATGCCTTTCGCGCCCGGCGCCTCGCCGGTGCGGGCGAACACGCAATAGACGTCGGCGATGCCGCCGTTTGAGATCCA
>DAOMOI010000225.1:0-3333 GCA_035444225.1 Aquamicrobium sp.
TGGCGTCGTCGAAGGGCTGGAGATCGGTGATCTGGCTGCCGATATGCATGTCGATGCCGGTCACCTTGAGCCCCGGCAGGCTCGCCGCCCGCGCATAGGCCGCGCGCGCGTCCTTCCACGAAATCCCGAACTTGTTCTCGGCCTTGCCGGTCGAGATCTTGCGGTGCGTCCGGGCATCGACGTCCGGATTGATGCGCAGCGACACCGGCGCGGCATGGCCGGTGGCGACGGCGCGGGCCGAGAGCAGCTCGAGCTCCGGCAGCGATTCGACGTTGAAGCAGCGTATGCCGGCGGCAAGCGCGAAATCCATCTCTGCGGCCGTCTTGCCGACGCCGGAAAACAGCACCTTCGAAGCCGGTATGCCGGCGGCGAGCGCGCGCCGCAGCTCGCCCTCTGAAACCACGTCGGCGCCGGCGCCCAGCTTGCCCAGCGTGCGGATGACCGCCTGGTTGGAGTTCGCCTTCATCGCGTAGCAGATCAGCGCGTCGAGGCCGGAAAAGGCCTCCGCGAACACGCGATAGTGACGCGTCAGCGTCGCGGTCGAATAGCAATAGAACGGCGTGCCGACCGCCGCCGCGATAGCGGGCACCGGCACGTCCTCGGCGTGGAGCACGCCGTCGCGATACTCGAAATGGTTCACGGGAGTGGTCCTAGATCAGGCTGTCGAGGATGAAGCGGCGGTCCTCGACCGGCTTTTCCGGCGCGGGCGGCAGCGGCTGGCCATCCTTTTCCGCCTGCTCGCGCGCCTCGACCGCCGCTTCATAGGGCGTGTCGAGCGTGCCCGGGCGGCGGCCGCAGGCCGTGAGCGCGGCGGCGGCCGCGCCGATGAGCAGAATGGTCCTGATCGTGTTTGCCGCGCGCATCGTGCCGTCCATGTCGTTCGAGGTCGGGAGTGGTTCTAGCGGGTTTTCGCCGCGCGCGCACCCCGTTTCAGCCGCTTGCGCCAGTAGCGCACCTGCCGGCGCACCTCTGCCGGCGCGGTGCCGCCGAAGGAGGCGCGGCTCTTGACCGAGGCATTGACCGAAAGCACGCCGAACACGGCATCGGTGATGCGGCCGTCGATCTCCTGAAGCTCGGCGAGCGCCAGCCTGTCGAGCGCAACGCCCTTCTTCTCCGCCAGCGCCACGGCGCGGCCGGTCACATGGTGCGCCTCGCGGAACGGCAGCCCCGCCTCGCGCACCAGCCAGTCGGCAAGGTCGGTGGCGGTGGAATAGCCCGAGCCGGCGGCCTTCTTCATCGCCGCGGTATTGATGCTCATGTCGCGCACCATGCCGGTCATCGCCGCCACCATCAGGTCGAGCGTCTCGGCGGCGTCGAACACGGCTTCCTTGTCTTCCTGCATGTCCTTGGAATAGGCGAGCGGCAGGCCCTTCATCACGGTGAGCAGGCCGATCAGATGGCCGTTGACGCGGCCGGTCTTGGCCCGCACCAGCTCGGCCGCGTCCGGGTTCTTCTTCTGCGGCATGATCGAGGAGCCGGTCGAGAACTGGTCGGAGAGACGCACGAAGCCGAATTGCGGCGTCGACCAGATGACGATCTCCTCGGCCAGCCGCGACAGATGGGTGGCGCAGATCGCGGCGAGCGACAGGAACTCCAGCGCGAAGTCGCGGTCGGAGACGCTGTCGATCGAGTTGCGCGTCGGCTCGCGGAAGCCGAGCGCCTCGGCCGTCATGTGGCGGTCGATGGCGAAGCCCGTGCCGGCGAGCGCGGCCGCGCCCAGCGGCGATTCGTCCATGCGCGCGACGGCGTCGCGAACGCGGGAAAGATCGCGCGAAAACATCTCGACATAGGCCATGCAATGATGGCCGAAGGTGACGGGCTGGGCGGTCTGG
Source organism: Aquamicrobium sp. (assembly GCA_035444225.1). GTDB lineage: Bacteria > Pseudomonadota > Alphaproteobacteria > Rhizobiales > Rhizobiaceae > Aerobium. Next base: position 1,833 of record DAOMOI010000225.1, read on the forward strand.
AGATGGGTGAAGCCCGGCATCACCGTTCCCGCGTGCTCCTCGGCCCGGTCGAGGAATGCCTCGATCAGCGCGGCGAGCGCGGCGTCGAGGCGCAAAAGCTCGTCCTTGACCCAGAGCCGGAAATCGACGGCGACCTGGTCGTTGCGCGAGCGCGCGGTGTGCAGCCGCCCCGCCGCCGTGCCGATCAGCTCGGCCAGCCGCGCCTCGACATTCATGTGGATGTCTTCCAGCTTGGTCGAGAATTCGAACCGGCCTTCCTCGATCTCTGACAGGATCGTGTTCAGCCCGCGCTCGATTTCGGCTTGATCCTCAGCCGAAATGATGCCCGTTGCGGCGAGCATCCGCAAATGGGCGACGGAGCCGCGAATGTCCTGGGCGTAGAGCTTGCGGTCGAACGAGATCGAGGCGTTGATCGCCTCCATGATCGCCGCCGGGCCCGAGGCAAAACGTCCGCCCCACATCTGGTTGCTGGCCTTGTCGTCGCTCATCGTGGTATCGCATCCCCGGAGACTGAAAATGGCAAATGCACGACTGAACCTGCCGACCAGATGGCTGATCGCGGCTGCAATCGTGGCCGGCATCGTCGCCGGCGGCGCGTTCGGCCTATACGTGATGGGCGACCCCTCTGGCAACAACGCGCCGCAGGCCGCCGCATCGAGCGCGGACGATGCCGCCTGCGCGGCGAAGCAGGATCTGGCCACGGTAGCGGGCGCGGCCGCGCGCGGCGAGGTCGCGGCGATGCTGGCGGCGAGCCCGCCGCAATCGCTGAAAAGCCTCGCCTTCAACGCGCCCGACGGCACGCCGATGACCATGGCCGACCTTTCCGGCCGCACGGTGCTGCTCAATCTGTGGGCGACATGGTGTGCGCCCTGCCGCCACGAGATGCCGGCGCTGAACCAGCTCCAGCTCGACGAGGGCGACGAGGATTTCGAGGTGGTGGCGATCAATGTCGACACCGGCACCGACGAGAAGCCGAAGCGCTTCCTGGAGGAAACGCAGGTCGACGCGCTCGGCTTCTACCGCGACGCCACCATGGGCGTGTTCAACGAGCTGAAGCGGCGCGGGCTGGCGCTCGGCCTGCCCGTCACGGTGCTGATCGACGGCGACGGCTGCATGCTCGCCCACATGAACGGCCCGGCCGAATGGGCGAGCGACGACGCCAAGGCCCTGATCGCCTCGGTGCGCTGATCTTTCGGGCTTCGCGGACTGTTTCCCTTGTCATGCCGCCCCGCGCTGGCTAATCAGTCACAGGGAGCGGCGTTCCGGACAAGAACGACAATGAGGACGCCGGAGAATCCACGTCTCGGGGAGCCATGGCGACGATCATCGACGTTCAGGACGTGACCAAGCGTTTCGGCAACGTGCTCGCGGTCGATCGCTGTTCATTGAAGGTGGAGGAAGGCTCGATCACCGGGCTGATCGGGCCGAACGGCGCCGGCAAGACCACCATGTTCAACATGGTCGCCGGCGCCTTTGCGCCCACCTCCGGCAGGATCCTGCT
>DAOMOI010000225.1:3375-4478 GCA_035444225.1 Aquamicrobium sp.
CCTTCCAGATCGCCCAGGAATTCTCCACCATGACGGCGCTGGAGAACCTGATGATGGTGCCGGCCGGCCAGTCGGGCGAGACGCTTCTCAACGCCTGGTTCCGGCGCGGCAAGGTGGCGGGCGAGGAAGCCGGAACGCGCGGCCGCGCGGAAGAGGTGTTGCAGCTGCTGCGCCTCACCCATGTCCGCAACGAGCTGGCCGGCAATCTTTCCGGCGGCCAGAAGAAGCTGCTCGAGCTTGGCCGGGTGATGATGGCGAAGCCGCGGATCGTCCTGCTCGACGAGATCGCGGCCGGCGTCAACCGCACCTTGCTCAACGACCTCGCCGCCGTGGTCGAGCGCCTGAACCGCGAGGAAGGCCTGACCTTCTTCGTCATCGAGCACGACATGGACCTGATCGGCCGGCTGTGCGATCCCGTCATCGTCATGGCGGCCGGGTCCGTCATGGTCGAGGGGCCGATGGCCGCGATCCGCGCCAACCCGGAGGTGGTCGAAGCCTATTTCGGCGGCGGCATGCCCTCCCCGCGAGCGGAGGCGCGCTGACATGGCCCTCCTCGACATGAGCGACATCCACGCCGGCTACGGCGGCGCCAACATCCTGAACGGCGTCGCAATCGCCATCGACGCGCACGAGATCGGCGTCATCGTCGGCCCGAACGGCGCCGGCAAGTCGACGACGCTGAAGGCGCTGTTCGGCCTGCTGACCGTCTCGCAAGGGACGATCCTTCTCGACGGCAAGGACATCACCAACCGCGCGCCCGAGGCGCTGGTGCGCGACGGGCTTTCCTTCGTGCCGCAGGAGTTCAACGTCTTCCCGACGCTTTCGGTCGAGGAAAACCTCGAAATGGGCGCGTTCATCAGGCGCGACGATTTCCGCCACCTGATCGACAAGGTCTACGGCTTCTTCCCGCCGCTGAAGGACAAGCGCCGGCAGGCGGCGGGCGAGCTTTCCGGCGGCCAGCGGCAGATGGTGGCAATGGGCCGGGCGCTGATGACCGAGCCGAAGCTGCTGCTGCTCGACGAGCCCACGGCCGGCCTGTCGCCGCGCTACATGGGCGAGATCTTCGAGCGCATCATCGAGATCAACGCCGCCGGCGTCGGCAT
>DAOMOI010000226.1:0-3204 GCA_035444225.1 Aquamicrobium sp.
CCGGCATCGGCGCCAACATCGTCGAGAGCGCCCAGTTCTGGGACCGCCAGACCAACCGCTTCTTCATGCGCGTGGCGCTCGACGGGCGCGGGGCGCAAGGCGACGCCATCCGCACCGCGCTCGCCCCGGCGGCGGACCGCTTCGCCATGGAGACCCGCCTCGCCGATCTGGCGCAGAAGCCGCGCATCGTCGTCATGGTGTCGAAGTTCGACCACGCCATGCTCCACCTCCTTTACCAGATCCGCGTCGGCTGGCTCGACGCCGAGGTCGTGGCGATCGTCTCCAACCACGAGGACAGCCGCGCCGAGGCGGCGCGCGCCGGCATTCCCTATCATTGCTGGCCGGTGACGCCCGGCACCAAGGCGGCGCAGGAGGCGAGGCTGATGGCGCTGGTCGAGGAAAGCGGCGCCGACCTCGTCGTGCTGGCGCGCTACATGCAGGTGCTGTCGGACACGTTCTCGCGCAAGCTCTCCGGCCGCATCATCAACATCCACCATTCCTTCCTGCCGAGCTTCAAGGGCGCAAAGCCCTATCATCAGGCCTATGAGCGCGGCGTGAAGCTGATCGGCGCCACCGCCCACTACGTCACGCCCGACCTCGACGAGGGCCCGATCATCGAGCAGGAGACCGGCCGGGTGACGCATGCGATGAGCGCGGAGGATTTCATCGCCGTCGGCCGCGACATCGAATCGCGGGTGCTGGCGCGCGCGGTCAAGCTGCATCTGGAAAACCGCGTCATGCTCAGCGGCTCCAGAACCATCGTCTTCGCCTGAGCTGAAAACGGAACCGTTCATGGACCTGACCAACCGCGACATCGAGGACCTCGTCGCCTTCCGGCGCGAGCTGCACCGCTTTCCCGAGATTTCCAACGAGGAGGAGGAGACGGCCGCCCGCGTCGCCGCCTTCCTCGCCGGCACGAAGCCCGACACGGTGCTGACCGGCCTCGGCGGCCACGGCGCGGCCTTCGTCTACGACAGCGGCAAGCCGGGGCGCACGATCCTGTTCCGCGCCGAGCTGGACGCGCTGCCCATCGCCGAGATTTCCCTGATCCCCCATCGCTCGACCATTGCCGGCAAGGGCCATATGTGCGGCCATGACGGGCATATGGCGATCCTGGCCGCGCTCGGCCGGCTGTTCGGCCGCAAGCGCCCCGCCTCGGGCCGCGTCGTCCTGATGTTCCAGCCGGCCGAGGAGAGCGGCGACGGCGCGGCCGGCGTCACCGCCGATCCCCGCTATGGCGAGATCCGGCCCGACTTCGCCTTCTCGCTGCACAATCTGCCCGGCACGCCTCTCGGCCATGTCCGGCTCAGGCAAGGCGTGGTCAACTGCGCCTCGCGCGGCATGCGCGTCGTGCTGGAAGGCAAGGAGGCCCACTCGTCGATGCCCGAAACCGGCGTCTCGCCGATGCGGGCGATCAGCCGGCTGATGCCGCTTCTCGCCGCGCTGGGCGAAGGCTCGTCCTTCGCGCAGGACGATTTCGCCATGGCCACCGTCGCCCATGTCCGTATGGGCGAGCCGGCGTTCGGCGTCGCGCCCGGCCGCGCCGAGCTTCGGGTGACGCTGCGCACGCGGCTCGACGAGCGCATGGCCGCACTATGCGACCGCGCCGAGGAGTTGGTGCGCGAGGCCGCCGCCGAGGACGGGCTGACCTGCGCCATCGACTATCACGAGATCTTCGTCGCCAGCCTGAACGACGCCGAGGCCACCGCCCATCTCGCCGCCGCGCTCGACGCCGAGGGCATCGCCCATGACGGCGAGCAGCTGCCGATGCGGGCCTCGGAGGATTTCGGCCTCTTCGGCCACGATGCCAAATCCGCGATGCTCTATCTCGGCGCCGGCACCGACCGGCCGAACCTGCACAACCCCGACTACGACTTCCCCGACGACCTGATCCCGATCGGCGCGCGCATCTTCATGCGCGTGGCGAAAGACCTGCTCGGATAAGGCGCGCGAACGAGGCCGCGCCACTCCTTCGTCCCTCAGCGCCGCCCCTCACCTGCCTGCCGGCATCCTCTCCCCGTAAACGGGGGAGGAGAACTGGCCGCAACGTTCCCGCTTCTTCCTTCTCCCCGTTTACGGGAGAAGGTGGCCCGAAGGGTCGGATGAGGGGCAGCGCAAACGCAGCAGGACAACGCCGCGCCGCCTACTCCGCCGCGCGCCCGAACGCGCCGGCGCCGTGGTCGAACTGGAGCCGGGCGAGGCGGGCGTAGACGCGTGCCTTCCTCGACGATGCGGCCGTCGGTCATGACGAGGATGCGGTCGGCCTTGAGCACGGTGGCGAGGCGGTGGGCGATGACCAGCGTGGTGCGGCCCTGCATCAGCCGCTCCAGCGCCGTCTGCACCAGCGTCTCGCTCTCGGCGTCGAGCGCCGAGGTCGCCTCGTCGAGCAGCAGGATCGGCGCGTCGCGCAATATGGCCCGCGCGATGGCCAGCCGCTGGCGCTGTCCGCCCGAAAGCGTCACCCCGCGCTCGCCGAGCATGGTGTCGTAGCCTTGGCCAAGCCGGGCGATGAAATCGTCGGCGCGGGCGTCGCGCGCCGCCGCCTCGATCTCGGCCATGCCCGCCCTTGGCCGGCCGAAGGCGATGTTGTCGGAAGCACTTGCCGCGAAGATCGTCACGTCCTGCGGCACGATGGCCATGCGGGCGCGCAGCGCCTGCGGGTCCGCCTCGCGCACATCGACTCCGTCGACCAGCACCGCCCCGCCCTGCGGGTCGTAGAAGCGCAGGAGAAGCGAGAACACCGTGCTCTTGCCCGAGCCGGACGGGCCGACGATGGCCACGGTCTCGCCGGAGCTGACGGTGAAGGAAAGGCGGTCGAGCGCCGGCCGGTCGGGGCGCATCGGATAGGCGAAGGAAACGTCGCGGAACTCGACCGCGCCCTTCGCCGGCTCGGGCAGCGCCACCGGCTGCGCCGGCGCCCTGATCTGCGGCTCCTCGTCGAGCAGCTCGCCCAGCCGCTCGGCCGCGCCGGCGGCCTGCGCAAGCTCGCCCCACACCTCCGACAAGGCGCCGAGCGCGCCGGCCGCGAACACGGCATAGAGCAGGAACTGGCCGAGCGTGCCCGGCGTCATCGCGCCGGAAAGCACGTCGGCCGCGCCGAACCACAACACGCCGACCACGGAGGCGAAGATGGTGAAGATGGCGAAGAAAGTCAGCACCGCCCGCGCCTTCACCGACGCGCGCGCCGCATCGAAGGCGGTCTCG
>DAOMOI010000226.1:3214-4435 GCA_035444225.1 Aquamicrobium sp.
AGCGGTCCTCGACCAGCTTCTCGTTGGTATAGGCCTGGAGCGTGCGCACCGCGCCGATCTGCTCCGAGGCGTAGGCGGTGGCCTCGGCCAGCGTGTCCTGCGCGAAGCGCGAGCGGCGGCGCACCGAGCGCCCGAAGGCGACGATCGGCATCACCACGATGGGAATGGCGGCGATGACGAGGCCGGAAAGCTTGGGGCTGGTCACCACCATCATGGCGAGCGCGCCGACGGCCAGGATGACGTTGCGCAGCGCGGTCGAGGCGGTGGCGCCGACCGCCGACTTGATCTGCGTCGTGTCGGCGGTGAGCCGCGACACGATCTCGCCCGACTGCACGGCGTCGAAGAAGCCGGGCGACAGAAGCGAGACGTGGGAGAAGACGGCGCGGCGCAGGTCGGAGACCACGCGCTCGCCGAGCGTGATGACGAAATAGTAGCGCGCGGCGGAAGCCGCCGCCAGCAGGCCGGCCAGCACGATCAGCATCGAGAAATAGCTCGAGATCAGCCCGGAATCGGCATCGGAAAAGCCATGATCGACCATGCGCCGCACGGCCAGCGGCAGCATCAGCGTGGTGATCGCCGCCGCCAGCAGCGCGACGCACGCGCCGGCCACCAGCCCGCGATAGCGCATGACGAAGGGAAGAAGCCGCCCGAGCGGCCCCAGCGTGCGCAGCCGCCCGCCTGTTTCCCGCCCGGTCTCTCTTTGCTGCCCGGTTTCGGCCATGCCCGCTCTTCCTTCGTGCGTCGCCCGATACGGAGCAACGAAAAACGCCGTGCTCCCGGCTTGTGGTTTGGCGTCGGCTCCTGTATTAGGCGGCCGACCATTCAGGACGCTGCGGCCATCAAATAGCCGCCGCATCAGGTTTTGACAGTGGGCGCATCGCCGCATCCCCGAATGAGCGCGATTTTCGCCCGGCAGCCAGGACGACACCGATGAAGACCGATATCCATCCCGATTACCACACCATCAAGGTCGTCATGACCGATGGCACCGAATACCTGACGCGCTCCACCTGGGGCAAGGAGGGCGACACGATGAATCTCGACATCGACCCGACCACGCACCCGGCCTGGACCGGCGGCCAGCAGACCCTGCTCGACCGCGGCGGCCGCCTGTCGAAGTTCAAGAAGCGCTACGAGGGCCTCGGCATCTGAGCCGGAACCCCGCATCGGAACGAAAAAACCCGCCTTCGAGGCGGGTTTTTTATTGCCGGAACAGGGCGC
>DAOMOI010000227.1:0-4425 GCA_035444225.1 Aquamicrobium sp.
TGACGTTGATCTGCCCCTCGGGGTGGATCGACTGCACCGGGCACTCCTTGGCGCAACGCTGGCAGGGCGAGCCGCATTCGGGCCACCTCTTCAGCCACTCGAACATGCGGATGCGGCCGGGGATGGCGAGCGCGGCGCCCAGCGGGCACAGATAGCGGCAGTAGAACCGCTCGATGAACAGGCCGATGGCCAGCAGCGTCAGCGCGAAGATCACGAACGGCCATTCGCGGGCGAACTTCAGGATGATCGAGGTCTTGAACGGCTCGACCTCGGCGAACATCTCCGCCAGCGCCAGTGAGTAGAGCGACAGGCCGAACAGGCCGAGGAAGATGATGTACTTGATCGGCCACAGCCGCTCGTGCAGCCAGAACGGAACCGTGATCTGCGGCACCTTGAGCCACTTGGCGAGGTTGTTGGTCAGCTCCTGGAGCGCGCCGAACGGGCACAGCCAGCCGCAGAACGGGCCGCGGCCCCAGAACAGCAGCCCCGCCGCCACCGCCGCCCACAGGATGAAGATCAGCGGCGCGGACAGGAAGAACTCCCAGTGGAAGCCCGTCATCAGCGCGTTGGTGAAGGTGAAGACGTTGACCACGGACAGCTGGGCGTTGGCGTACCAGCCGAGCCAGACCAGCACGAACAGCAGATAGGCGCGGCGCACCCACACCCGCAGCACGGGCCGGGCCGACAGCCAGTCCTGGAAGAAGAAGATGACGGTGAGGATGAGCAGCGCGACGGCGGTGATGACGATCGCGACGGCATTCATGCGCCACATCTTCATCCACAGCGGTTCTTCCTCGCCCTCGAAGGGCACGAATGCCTCTCCCGTCGGGGCGGGGAACTGCCCGGCTTCCGTCTCCGCGGCGGGTGTCGCGGTGGGCTCGGGCGCGGGTGCGGCCTCGACGTTCACGTACTGGTCGGGCAGCGTGTAGCCGAGGTCATAGGGGAGGGTGGCCTTGTTGCGCGCGCCCCAGGCGCGCTGGACCAGCATCTGCAACTCCCACGGTTTGGTGACGTCGAAGACGAAGTCCTCCGGCACCATGAACAGCGCGATCTCGCGCAGGCGCGGGGCACCCTCGGCCATGAGGTCGCCGAGGCGGGTGTGGTCGCGGTCGCGGAAGCGCACGCCCTGGCCGTCCTGCAACAGCTCGATGCGGTCGAAGATGCCGCCGCGCACATAGCCCGAGCCCTTGAAGGAATAGGCGCCGTCGCCGGCGACGACGATCGCCTGGCGGCCGTCCTTGAGCCGGCCTTGCAGGCGCTCGTAGCCGGTCTGGCCAAGCAGGCTGATGCCGATCGACGGCACGCTGACCGGGGCCATGTAAAGCTCGATGAAGGTGTCGTCGGGGTTCTGCGCCTCGGGCCGGGCGGCGGCTTCCGCCTCGCCGGCGCGGGCGAAGGCTTCCGTCACCTCGCCGACGGTGAGGCGAAGCGAGCGCACCGAGCCGTCGCCGATCAGCGTCGCCCAGTCCTTCACCTCCGTCTTCGACATGTCGACGGAGCGGATCTCGGCCGGGGCCTGCGCCTCAACCGCGCCTTCGCCGCCGAGCCGGCCGCTGCGAATCAGCCGCACGGCGGCGCGCACGACCGAATCGCCCATGACCAGCACGGTCACGGTGGCGCCGGAGACGATGTCCACCTGCGGCGGCCGCTCCGCGCCGGCGGCGACGCGGCCGATGTCGCGGTCGATCAGCGTGTTGAGCGAGGCGATGACGTCGCGCTCGGGGATGCCGATCAGCACGATCGGCTCCTGATGATGGACCATCTTCAGCCCGCGCAGCACGCCCTGCGGGTCGAGCCCGGCGACGATGTGGATCGGCTTGCCGGAATAGCCGACGGCGCTGGTGAAGTCGGAGTTCAGGAACGCATGGCCGACGAGTTCCCCGCCCTTGTAGACCGGGGCGACGGGCGGCTCGCCGACGGGCTCGCCGAAACGGTCGGCGCCGGCGAATAGCTCGCCCGGCTGAACGTCGGGCAGGAATTCGCCGAGGCGGGCGGCCTGGGCGGCCGGCGCGCCGAGCGCGACGAGGCAGAGCGCAAGCGCGACGAGCAGGAGCGAGCGGATCGCGGCGAGGGGCTGGGTTGCCCGATCTGACGGGAAAATACGTTTGGTGGCCAAGGCTTCCGGACTTTCTTGAACAGGGGGATGTCCAACAGGGGGCGACGATAAGTGGTATTATGAAAGTCGATTTGATCTGGCGCAAACCAACACCCTTTTTGCGGTGCGACATTGTGTGACGGGAACAGGGAGAAGCGGGCGATGTCGCGTCTCGACACGGAGCCTTTCATCAGGATCGAATCGCTGGACGAGCTGTTCGCGGTGGCGGCGGCCATGGAGCGCGAGGCCATCGAGGGCTATTCCGAGCTGGCCCGGCGCATGGAGGCGGAGGGGCGGCCCGAGCTGGCCGAGCTGTTCGAGAAGCTGGTGGCGGAAGAGGCGGCGCATCTCGACACGATCGACGCCTGGTCGCGGCGGATGACGGGCAGGGAGCCGGACCCGTCGGTGCTGCGGGCCGAGTCGGACGCCACCTTCGACGACGAAGGCGCCGGCACGGTCGCGCCGGAGCTTGTCGATGCCTACCGGGCGTTCTCGATGGCGGTGCGCAACGAGGAGCGCGCCTTCTCGTTCTGGATCTATGTCGCGGCGCAAAGCCCGTCGCCCGAACTGCGCGCCGCGGCCGAGCAGATGGCGCGCGATGAACTCGACCATGTCGCGCGCCTGCGCCGCGAAAGGCGTCGCGCCTTCCATCAGGCGCGCTCGGCGGCCGCCGACGGCGACGGCTGGACGCTGCCCGCGCTCGAGAACAGGGTCGCGGCGCTTCTCGACGAGGCGGCGCGCGACGAGGCCGATCCGGGGCGCGCCCGGGGCCTCGAAGGGCTGGCGGCGCGGCTGCGGGCGGGCGCGCTCGCCCATGCCGCCCTCGGCGAGACGCGGCTGCTGAGCGGCGTGAAGCCCGACATCGCCACGCGGTTGCGGCCGGCGGTCGAGTTGCTGCTCGATTGCTACCTCGATCTCGGCGAGCGCCTGCCCACGCAGGCCGGGCGCGACCGGGCGCAAGGCTACGCCGCCGAACTCCTCGATTGCGTCTCCCTCGTCAGGGGGTAGGGCACGGGCCTGCCTGACGCGCCGTCCGCTCGCCTATCGCGGATTCTCGGCGCGCAGGGCTTCCAGGCCATGCATGGCGGCGGCGCCTTCGGTGGCGATGACCGAGATTTCCTCGAACAGCAGCGCCAGCTCGCCATAGACGCTGCCGTCCGGTTCGTTGACCATCAAGTGGTCGACCTCTTGCAGGAAGTCGAGGATCGCCTTGATCCGCTCGCGGTGCTGGCGCGCCAGCGTCAGCTGCTGGCGTCGCATCCGCTGCTGCTCCAGCGCGCCGAAGCGGGCGAGCGCGTCGTCGAGCCGGGCGCGGCACTCGCAATCCAGCTCGACGCTGTCGATGACGGTGCGGATGCGTCGGATCACCGCCGCGTCGCGCGGCTCCTCGGGGGCGGAGGCGTGGGGAAAATGCGTTGCCGGGATCATGCTCTCCGCTCCCTTCAGCCTGCGGCTGCCTGCGTCATCCAGCCCGGCTTGCCGTGGACGTAGCCCTCGACCATCTCGCCCGGCAGGTCGAGGTCGGCGAGGCGCGCGCGCGTCGCGGCCGGCTCCTCATGGCCGTCAAGCAGGGCGCGATAGGCCTGCGCCACCGCCACCATGTCGCAGGTGTGGGGCGACAGGCGCAGCCGGCTGATCGCCTGCGCGGCGAGGGCCTCCGGCATCGGGCAGAAGGCCTGCACCTGGTTCGACAGCGTCTGCACGCCGTTGATGGCGAGGAAGGCCTGATCGTCGAGCGTGTCGACCGCGAGCCCGTCAGGGTCCTTCTCGCAGGTGAACTGGCACGAATCCTTGTGCAGCCCGTGCAGCCGCGCATGGTAGCAGCGGCCGGAGATGGCCAGCGGCAACCGGCCGAAGGCGAACAGCTCGAACCGGACTTCGGGGCAGGCCTTGGCCATCGCGCCCGTCGCGGCCATCGACACCTCGACCGGCGGGCAGATGGCGCGCGCGCCCTGACGGGCGAGGAACTGCGCCGTCGCCTCGTTGTAGACGTTGAGGAACGGGCCGGTGACGAAGGGCTGGCCGGCGCGCGCGGGCAGCGCGGTGATGTCGTTGACCTCGACCATCCTCTCGTCGCCGCACAATTCGGCAATGGAACGGCGCTCGCGCACGGTGGCGGGGGCTGCGAGCGTCGCCAGCACCACCTCCTTGCCGGCGCGCTCCAGCCGGTCGATGACATCCGGCCAGCACGGATCGGAGAAGGGCATGCGCTTGCCGCACACCACCTCGCCGACATGGACGCGCTCGACCGGAGCCTCGTCGGCGATGCGGCGGTAGAAATCGAGAAGCCGGTCGGCCGGCCAGTGGAACAGCACGGGACCGAGGGTGAG
>DAOMOI010000228.1:0-2645 GCA_035444225.1 Aquamicrobium sp.
ATGATCGGCGGCCTGACGCCGCCGGCCGGTATCCTCGTCTTCGTCGTCGCCGGCGTCACGCGGGTGCCGGCGGCCGCCCTGTTCGCGGCGGTCCTGCCCTATCTCGCCGCGCTCATTACCGCGCTCGCCCTGCTCACCGCGGGCGCGCTCCTGTTCTAGAAAGGATTTCTCTCCATGCCGACCCTGACCCGCCGCAACCTCCTCGCCGCCAGCGCCGGCCTTCTCGCCATGCCGGCGCTCTCCGGACGCGCGCGGGCGCAGACGCGGCTCACCGTCGCCTCGCTGATGGCCGACGACAAGCCGGAGACGCTGATCTGGCTGAAGATACGCGACCTGGTCGAGGCGCGGCTGCCGGGGCGGTTCTCGTTCAACATCGTCGGCAACGCCGCGCTGGGCGGTGAGAAGGAGGTGGCCGAGATGATCCGCCTCGGCGCGGTGCAGGCGAGCCTGTCCACGGTCTCGGCGCTGGCCGGCTGGGTGCCGGAGGCGCAGCTTCTCGACCTGCCTTTCCTGTTCCGCGATGCCGCCCACCTGCGCGCGGCGCTCTCCGGCGACACCGGCGCGCGGCTGAAGGCGCGCTTCGATGACGAGCATTTCATCGCCCCGGCCTTCATCGACTACGGCGCGCGCCATCTTCTCGGCCGCGAGGCGCTGACGCGGCCGGAGGCGCTGCGCGGCCTCACCATCCGCGCCGTCCAGAGCCCGCTGCACACGAGGCTGTGGAGCGCCTTCGGCGCGACGCCGGTGGGCATCCCCATCCCCGAAACCTACAACGCGCTCCAGACCGGCGTGGCCGACGCCATGGACCTGACCAAGTCCGCCTATGCCGGCTTCCGGCTCTACGAGGTGGTGCCGCACCTGACCGAGACCGGCCATATCCGCGCGGCCGGCATCGTCTGCTTTTCCGCCCCGTTTTGGAACGGCCTTTCCGACGAGGAAAGGCAGGTGTTCGCCGAGGCCGCGCGCGAGGGCGCGGCCTATTTCGACGCACTCGTCGTCGCCGACGAGGCGAAGGCGATGGAGATCGCGGCCGCCCATGGCGGCGCGGTTCACCAGTCTGAGGCGCGCGAGGAATGGGAAAAGGGCGCGCGCGCCGTCTGGGCCGATTTCGCCGAGACGGTCGGCGGCATGGAGCGGATCGAGGAAACCGCGGCAGCCGGATAGCAAGGCTTTACATTTCTTCACATCGGCCGCGAAGGCGCGAAACAGTCGCCTCATAGTCTGGCTCCATCGCGGCAATCGGGCCGCAGGCTCAAGGAGCAAGACCATGGAAAACGAAAACCGCGAAACCCCCGCCGCCCCCGTCGCCATCAAGGGCACGACCCGCAGCAGATGGCTGGTCGCCGGCGGCGTCGCCGTGCTGGCGCTGGCCGGCATCGGCGCGGCCGGCGCGATGGGTGGCGGCGAGGCGATGGGCCGCCACGTCATGGAGGCGGGCTTCAAGGGCGGCGGCCATTTCGCCGGCCGGGGGCTTTCCCGCGCGCTCGAGGCCGTCGATGCCACCGACGAGCAGGAAGACCGCATCTTCGCCATCATCGACGATGCCCGCGCCGAGTTGCGCCCGGTGATGCGCGAGTTCCGCGATGCCCGCACGGCGGTCGTGGAGCTGGTGTCGGCCCCGACCATCGACCGCGAGGCGGCCGAGACGCTGCGCGCCGAGCGCATCGCGGCCATCGACGAGGCGTCGAAGAAGATGACGGCGGCGTTGCTCGACGCGGCCGAGGTGCTGACGCCGGAGCAGCGCGCCGAGCTCGCCAAGCATTTCAGCGAGCGCAAGGGCCGCGGCCGGTGGTAATGTCGCGCGGCTGAATCGCGGCGGAGCAAGAGACGGCATGGCGGAAGAAATCCTGATCGTCGACGACGACACGAGGCTTTCCGCCATGCTGTCGGACTATCTTTCCGGCAACGGCTTTGCCGTGCGCCGGGCGGCGGCGGCGTTGACAGGGCTTGAAGAAATCCGCCGCCGCCCACCCGACGCGATCATCCTCGACGTGATGCTGCCCGACATAGACGGCTTCGAGGCGTGCCGGCGCATCCGCGCCTTCTGCGACGTGCCGGTGCTGATGCTCACCGCCAAGGGCGAGGAGACCGACCGCATCGTCGGCCTCGAACTCGGCGCCGACGATTACCTGCCGAAACCGTTCAGCCCGCGCGAGCTTCTGGCGCGGCTGCGCGCGATCCTGCGCCGGCGCGGCGCGCGGGATGGCCGCGTCATGCGTTTCGGCCGGCTGGAGATCGACCCCGCCTCGCGCTTCGCCCGCATCGACGGGCGCGACTGCGACATCACCGGCCACCAGTTCGACCTGCTGGTGGCCCTGGCCGAGAACGCGGGCCGCATCCTTTCGCGCGAGCAGTTGATGGACATGGTCAAGGGCGAGGCTTTCGATGCCTTCGACCGCTCGATCGACGTCCACGTCTCGCGCATCCGCGCCGCGATCGAGGACGATCCGAAGCACCCGCGTCGCATCGTCACCGTGCGCGGCGCGGGCTATGTCTTCGCCCGGCGGCAGGACGACGAGGGATAGGCCGGAAAAAAGATGCGCAACAGGTTGTTCCTCAAGGTCTATCTCACCCTTCTCGCCTCTCTCGTCGTCGTGGCGTTGGCCAGCGCCGCCCCGGCCGGACTGGCCAGCCGGCCGTCGCAC
>DAOMOI010000228.1:2655-4410 GCA_035444225.1 Aquamicrobium sp.
GGCCAGCGCCGTCTTCCTGCGCCTTTCGCATGACGAGGAGGATCGCGGCTGGGGCGCGCGGCGCGACGCCTTCGTCGAGGCCATGCTGCCGCCCGCCGCGCCTGCTGCGCAGACCGAGATCGTGCTCAATCGGCTCGCCGAGGCGCTCGACGCCGATGTCGCGCTCTTCGCCGCCGACGGCCGGCTGATCGCCAGCGTCGGCGCGCCCATTCCCTTCGCCGCGGCGAAGGGCCTGCTCCAGCAGGACGCCGGCGGCAAGATGATGACGGCGCGGCTCGCCGGTGGGCGCGTCGCCGTCGCCCGGCTCAGGCATGGGGGCGGGCTCGGCCCGTCGCGGCCCAACCCGCTGGCATGGCTGGCGCTGATCGCCGGCGTCACCAGCTTAGTCGCCTGGCCGGTGGTGCGGCATCTGACCGGCCGGCTTGAGCGCCTGCGCCACGGCGTCGAGGCCTGGGGGCACGGCGACCTCGCGTTGCGCGTGCCGGTCGAGGGCCGCGACGAGGTCGCCGCCGTGGCGCGCACCTTCAACCGCGCGGCCGCCGAGGTCGAGGCCCTGATCGCCTCGCACCGGGCGCTTCTGGCCAATGCCAGCCACGAATTGCGCTCGCCGCTGGCGCGGCTGCGCATCGCCATCGACCTTTATGAAGCCGATGCCGACGAGGCGCGCCGGCGCGAGATCGTCCGCAACCTTGCCGAGCTGGACGAACTGGTCGAGGAGATCCTGCTGGCGAGCCGCCTCGACCATGAAGGCGCCATCGACCGCGCGGAAGAGGTCGACCTGCTCGCCCTCGCCGCCGAGGAGGGGGCGCGCCACGATGTCGCGGTCGCCGGCGAGCAGGCCATCGTGCGCGGCGATGCAAGGCTTCTCGCCCGCCTCGTGCGCAACCTGATGCAGAATGCGCTGCGCCACGGCGCGCCGCCGGTCGAGGCCGAGGTGCGGCGCGCCGGCGCGAATGTCGAGCTTTCGGTGCGCGACCACGGGCCGGGCATCGCCGAAGCCGAGCGCGAGCGCGTGTTCGAGCCGTTCTATCGCCCGGCCGGTCATGGCGAGCAGGCAGGCGGCTGGGGACTCGGCCTCGCGCTGGTGCGCCAGATCGCCGGGCACCATGGCGCGACCGTGCGCCAGGACACGCCGCCCGGCGGCGGCGCGCGCTTCGTCGTCACCTTTCCCGGCTCGTGAACGCGGTCGTCCACCCTCTCCGGCGCACTTTCGTCTTGAATTGCCGGCCCCGAGCCCCCATTAAGGCCCCGAGTTAACGCCCGCGACGGAGAAGACGAAGAGTGGCGATCTACAAGGAAAGGAATTTCGCGGACCGCAGGCAGGCTGCGAACGACGCCAAGAAGGCGTTGCTGGAGAAGTTCAAGGCGCGGCCCGCGGCCGACGATCCCGAGATGCAGGCCCGCGCGGCCGAGCGCAAGGCGATCGCCGAGGCGCGCGAGAAGCGCGAGGCCGAGCGCCGCGAGCAGAAGCGCCTGGAAGCGGAGCGGGAGACGCGCGAGCGCGCCGAGCGCGAGGCGGCGGCCGAGGCCGAGGCCCGCGCCGAGGCGGAAGCGAGGACCAAGGCCGAGCAGGACATGGTGGCGCGCGTGCTGGCCGACGAGGCCGAGCGCAAGGCCAAGCGCGACGCCCGCTACGCCGCCCGCAAGGCCCGCCAGAAATAGGCGCCGGAACGCGGCGGCTCAGGCCGCCGCCTGCCCCGATTGCTCCCCGGGCTCCTCGAAGACCACGCGGTTGCGCCCGCGCGCCTTGGCTTC
>DAOMOI010000229.1:0-540 GCA_035444225.1 Aquamicrobium sp.
GACGCCGATCCTGATCCTGTCCGGCATGGCCGGCATCGAGGACAAGGTGCGGGGCTTGGGCTTCGGCGCCGACGACTACATGACCAAGCCCTTCCACAAGGACGAGTTGATCGCGCGCATCCATGCGATCGTGCGCCGCTCGAAGGGCCACGCGCAGTCGGTCATCACCACCGGCGACCTGGTGGTCAACCTCGACGCCAAGACGGTGGAGGTCGGCGGCCAGCGCGTCCACCTGACCGGCAAGGAATACCAGATGCTCGAGCTGCTCTCGCTGCGCAAGGGCACGACGCTGACCAAGGAGATGTTCCTCAACCATCTCTATGGCGGCATGGACGAGCCGGAACTGAAGATCATCGACGTCTTCATCTGCAAGCTGCGCAAGAAGCTCGACGCCGCTTCCGGCGGGCAGAACTACATCGAAACCGTCTGGGGCCGCGGCTACGTGCTGCGCGAGCCGGAAGACATCCGCGAAATCGCTTAAGAGAGCGAATAGCGAATAGGGGGCCGTTGACTTCGTCAGCGGCCTTTCTGCTTGTTCTA
>DAOMOI010000229.1:640-2531 GCA_035444225.1 Aquamicrobium sp.
TTCGCTATTCGCTATTCGCTATTCGCTATTCGCTATTCGCTATTCGCTATTCGCTATTCGCTCACGCCGCCAGTTCCAGATCGCGGAACCGTTCCAGCAGCTGCGCCCGGTTGAAGGGCTTCATCAGGTGGCCCTTGGCGCCGGCGCGGCGGGCACGCATGATGATGCCGACGTCGAACTCGATCATGCAGATGACGATCTGCGGCGTGAAATCCGGGTCGAGCGCGGCGATGCGGCGGATCAGGTCGTCGGCGGCCATGTCGGGCAGGCGCGAATCGACGACGACGATGTCGGGAAGGTCGCTCGCGCACATGGAAAGCGCGTCGCTGCCCGTGGCGGCCTCGACGACGATCATGTCGGGGCCGTTGAGGATGCGGCTCGCCACCTTGCGGATGACGCTCGAGCCGTCGACGATCATGCAGCGCTTCATGTCCCCACCCCCGTGGCCTGCGGCCGGACCCGACGCCCGGCAATGCTTTGCCGAGGCTAGGGGACGAGGGTAAAGATCGGCGTAATCGGTTGGCTGAATATTCGGTTAAAGCCCGCTTCGCTTACTGCGCGGTCAGCACGATGTCGTCTGCGCCGGCGCGGATCGAGATCTCCATTCCCGCCTCGCGGGCGAGGAGCAGCGTGTAATAGGGCTGGACCGCGTGGGCGTCGATCGGCTCTTCCGGCTTGACGCCGGAATGAAGCTCGAGGAAGCGGGCGGGCACGCGCATCATCGGGCCGCTCGCCGTCAGCGTGAAGCGCGGCGCGGTGTCGAGATCGGCGAGGTCGACGGTGATCTTGCCGCCGCGCGGGATCGCGGCGTTGGCGATCAGGATCAGGTTGAGCAGCAGCTTGACCTTGTTCTTGGGCAGGAGCGCGCGCGCGCCGCGCCACTCGAATTCCGGCTTCTCGTTGGCGAGGAAGGCGGTGGCCACGGCCTCGGCGTCGCCGGTGTCGATCTGCATCCCGGCCGAGCCGGCCGCGCCGAAGGCGATGCGGGCGAATTGCAGCCGGGCGGAGGCGTTGCGGGCGCTGGCGCGGATCAGGCGCATGGCGTCCTCGTCGGCGCCGCCCTCGTCGAGCAGCTCGAGACCGTTGTTGATCGCCCCGACCGGCGAGATGATGTCGTGGCAGACCCGGCTGCACAGCAGCGCGGCAAGGTCGGGCGCGGAAAGGGTCAGGACGTCGCTCATCGAAAATGCACCCCTCGTTGTGCGGATGGCCGCGCGCGGCGCGGCGCTGGCGAATCACCTTTTTCAGGATGGCGTATTGGTTGCACAGGCTCGCTGCGGTCACAAGAAAGGCATGAGAAGCCCGCCGCGCCAATGGTTAATGATTGGATAAGGTTTGCGTCATAGTTTGTTTGAGATGGCGGGGAAGAACGGCCGCATGGCCGCCTGACGCGCGCCGCGTGGGGCGGCGGCGTCGATAGGAGAATGCAAACATGTTGAGCAGGCTCTTTGCTTTTCACATCGTGCGCCTGGCGGCGGCGGCCGTGCTCGCGTCGACGATGGCGCTGGCGGGGCCAGCCCGGGCGCAGTCCGGTGCCGGCCAGGCATTCACCGCGCAGGAGATCGTCGATTCCGGCCACCAGTTCTTCGGCGCGACCTCGGGCGGGCTGGCGAGCCTGGTCGAGACGATCTTCGCGTCCTACGGCATGCCCAACGGCTACATACTCGGCGAGGAAGGGTCCGGCGCGCTGGTCGGCGGCCTGACCTATGGCGAGGGCACCCTCTACACCAAGAATGTCGGCGACCACCGGGTCTATTGGCAGGGGCCGTCGCTGGGCTGGGATTTCGGCGGGCAGGGCTCGCGCACCATGATCCTGGTCTACAATCTCGACAGCGTCTCCTCGCTCTACCGGCGCTATGTCGGCGTCGCCGGCTCGGCCTATGTGCTGGCC
>DAOMOI010000229.1:2541-4354 GCA_035444225.1 Aquamicrobium sp.
TGCTCAAGGCCGGTAATTCGCTGCTGGTGCCGGTGCGCACCGGGGTCGGCGCGCGCCTCGGCGTCAATATCGGCTATCTCAAGCTGACCCAGGGCCCGACCTGGAACCCGTTCTGACCGGATCGGGAACGGAGCCGGCGCGCAAGCCACGCGCCGGCTTTTTCCTCGCCCGCGCTTGCCGGGCACTGGATTCCGGCCCCGCCGCCGTGGCAGATAGGCGCGGTGGCCGCGCCCTGTCGCGGCGCGCGGGCAAGGCAGGCATAGGGCTGTGATCCAGGCAACGCTCATCTTCGTTCTCGGCTTCCTCGCCGCGGTCTTTCTCGGCGTTCTCGTCGCGCCGGCGATCTGGCGGCGCGCGGTCGTGCTCACGCGCCGGCGGATCGAGGCGACGCTGCCGCTTTCGCTCAACGAGATCCGCGCCGACAAGGACGCGCTGCGGGCCGAATACGCCATGGCCGTGCGCCGGCTCGAGATGACGGTCAAGGCGCTGAAGGAAAGAAACGCCGCGCAGTCGGTCGAGGTCGACGGCGCCCGCGACGAGGCGCGCCGCCTCGCAGCCGACCGCGACGGGAAGGCGGCGGCGATCGCCGAACTCGAATTGCGCCAGGGCGCATTGCAGGCGGAACTGGTGAGGGGCGAGGAGGAGATCGCGCGTCTCGAGGCGCTGGTCGCCGAGCGTGATGCGCAGCTTGAAGATCGCAAGCATGAGATTGCGCAGCTCGGCACGATGTTCGACGAGGCGAGCTTCGACGCCTCCAACCGTCAGATCGAAATGGTGGCGCAGGAATCGAAGCTCGACAGGCTGGCCGGCGAGCTTGCCGCCGCCGGCGGGGAGCTGGAAAAGGCGCGAGCGGCGCTGCGCGCGGCGGAAGCGCGGATCGGCGAGCTGGACAAGGCGCTCGGCGGCGAGAAACGTCGTATCGGCACGCTGGAGCGCGATATCGCCAAGCTGACGGCGGCGCTGTCGGACCGGGAGGAAAAGCTCGACCGGCGCGAGCGCGACGTCGAGCGGCTGCGCGCCCGGCTGCGGGCGGCCGACGAATCCGGCCGCGAGATGGCGGCGCGTCTCGCCGCCGAGCAGGACCGCGCCGAGCGCCTGAGCGGCGAGATCGAGGCGCTGCGCGTGGCGCGGGGCAGGAAGCCCGGCCCCGCGCGTGGCGGGGCTGCGGCCGCTCCGGCGGAGACGGCGCTGCTGCGCGAGCGCATCGACGGCCTCGCCGCCGAGATGGTCAGCCTTACGGCCCGGCTCGAAGGGCCTGATTCCGAGATCGAAAAACTGCTGGCTGCCGGAGACGGGGAGGGTGGTCTGGCCGGCCGCATCCGTGTGCTTCGAGCGGCGGCCGGCGAGGGCTGAGGTGCGCCGGTCGATCGCCTGCGCTGCCCCTCATCCCCCTGCCGGGACCTTCTCCCCGTGAACGGGGAGAAGGGGATTTCAGTGCCGCCTTCATGAATTGCCAGCGTTGCGGAAAGGAATGCACGGCAAGGCAATCGCCTGTGGCGGGACGTTTCCCCGTCATCCCGGAAGCCGGAGCGAAGCGGAGGCTGTCCGGGACCCATTGAGCGGCGCTGCCGGGTTCAGTTTGTGCTGCGGGTTCTGAAGCGCGCTCACACGAAGGCCCGGCCGTGCCCGACGGTCCTGCGGCCAATGAATCTCGGCTCGGCGGGCGCTACCGTGCCCTTGGCCGGAATGTCATTGGATACGTGCGCGATTGTCTTGCCATGAACTGCCGGAATAGGCACGGCGAGGTTGCGGCCAATTTCCTTCTCCCCGTTCACGGGGAAAAGGTGGCGGCAGCCGGATGAGGGGCGGCGCG
>DAOMOI010000230.1:0-4315 GCA_035444225.1 Aquamicrobium sp.
AGCCGATCGCCTCCTGCGCCGTCGTCGCCATCGGCGCCATCAAGAGCTTCAGGTCCTCCTGCGTGTAGCCGAACGCCTGCTGCCGGTCGAGCAGCGACACGTCGCGGCGCAGCGCGCGCGGCTCCACCGGCGCAAGCTCCTCGAGGATCAGCTGCGTGTTGCCGAGCCACTTGCGATAGGGATGCTTCGTCGCGATCTGCGACTTGATCTCGTCGTCGGAGACGATGCGGCCCTGTTCGAGGTCGATCAGCAGCATGCGGCCGGGCTGCAACCGCCACTTCCTCACGATCTTCTCCTCCGCCACCGGCAGCGCGCCGGCTTCCGAAGCGAGGATGACGCGATCGTCGTCGGTGACGACGTAGCGCGCGGGACGCAGGCCGTTGCGGTCGAGCGTCGCGCCGATCTGGCGGCCATCGGTGAAGGCCACCGCCGCCGGCCCGTCCCACGGCTCCATCAGTGCGGCGTGATACTCGTAGAACGCCTTGCGCTCGTCGTTCATCAGCTTGTTGCCGGCCCAGGCTTCCGGGATCAGCATCATCATCGCATGGGCGAGGCTGTAGCCGCCCTGCGTCAGGAATTCGAGCGCGTTGTCGAAGCAGGCGGTATCCGACTGGCCCTCATAGGAGATCGGCCACAGCTTGGCGATGTCGTTGCCGAACAGCTCGGAATCGACGGAAGCCTGCCGCGCCGCCATCCAGTTGACGTTGCCGCGCACGGTGTTGATCTCGCCATTGTGCGCGACCATGCGATAGGGATGCGCCAGCTTCCATGACGGGAAGGTGTTGGTCGAGAACCGCTGGTGAACGAGGATCAGCGCCGTCTCGAAGCGCGGGTCGGAGAGGTCGCGATAATAGGCGCCGACCTGATAGGCGAGGAACATGCCCTTGTAGACGATGGTGCGCGCCGACAAGGACACGCAATAGGCGCCGATGTCGCGATTGCCGTGCTCGGCATAGATGCGGCCCGAGATCACCTTGCGCAGGATGTAGAGCCGCCGCTCATAGACCTCGTCGTCCTCGATGCCCTCGGGGCGGCCGAAGAAGGCCTGCCGATGGACGGGCTCGGAAGCCGCGATGTCCGGGGCCTTCGACAGCGAGGAATTGTCGACCGGCACGTCGCGGAAGCCGAGAAGGGGCAAGCCCTCCGACTGCGCCGATTCGGTGATGACCGCCTCGACATGGGCGCGCGCGGCCTCGTCCTGCGGCATGAACCAGTGGCCGACGGCGTAATGGCCGGGCGCGGGCAGCTCGATGCCTTGGGCTGCCATCTCCTCGCGAAAAAAGCGGTCGGGGATCTGGACCAGCACGCCGGCGCCGTCGCCCATCAACGGGTCGGCGCCGACCGCGCCGCGGTGGGTCAGGTTCTCCAGCATGGCGAGCCCGTCGCGCACGATTCCGTGCGACTTGACGTTCTTCATCTGGGCGATGAAGCCGACGCCGCAGGCATCGTGCTCGTTACGCGGGTCGTAGAGCCCGTGGGCGGCGGCGGCGCGGATCGCTTCGGTCTTCGTGGCGGCGGCGGTTTTGGCGCGTGCGGTTCCTGCCCCGGCCATCGCTGCTCGTGGCGTCCGATGCGTCATCGCCTTATCCTTTCGTCGCGTTTCCTCTATCGCCGCGCCATCGTTCGGGGGCGTAGTATACGCCACCCGGCACGAAAACCGGCATTTCGCATATGGAACCGGCCGCTTCGTAGTGCCGCGCCGGGTGCGGCGCACCCTCGCGGCCTCGTCGTGGCAGCCGGCATATAGGACAGCATTGCTGTATAAGACAGCATTACTGTCCTATATATCCATGCCACAGCCGCCCGACCCACACAAGACGCAAACGCAAAAAAATCCGGCAGGTGATGAAACTTTCCTGCGCGGCGGGCGGCGATTGCGTTCTTTCCGTTCGGAGGTTGCCTTTCCTTTCGCCACCCCCTTGCCGCCGGCGCCCGGTTCCGGCAACAGTGCCAGCCTCCCCGAAACGCTCGCGTCCCGGACCTGCCAAGCATGATCTTCGCCTCCGACAACTGGGCCGGCGCCCACCCGATGATCGCCGAAAACCTTGTCCGCCATGCGGCGGGCTTCGCGTCCGCCTACGGCACGAGCGACCTCGACCGCGCGGTCGAGCGCAGCTTCTGCGACCTGTTCGAGCGCGAGGTGGCGGTGTTCTTCGTCGGCACCGGCACCGCCGCCAACGCGCTGTCGATGACGACGCTGGCGCGGCCGGGCGGCGTGTTCTTCGCCCATCGCGACGCGCACATGGTCGTCGACGAGTGCGGCGCGGTGGAATATCTGTCGGGCGGCGGCCGGCTCTGCCCGGTAGACGGCCCGCTCGGCCGCATCACGCCGCAAGCGCTGCAAGCGGCGATCGACCGCTACCCGCCCGCCTTCGTCCATGCAGGCCAGCCGGCGGCGGTGTCGATCACCCAGGCCACCGAGACCGGCACGGTCTACGGCGCTGACGACATCGCGGCGATAGCCGACACCGCGCGCAGGAACGGGCTGGCGCTGCACATGGACGGCGCGCGCTTCGCCAACGCGCTGGTCTCGCTCGGCCTGACGCCTGCCGAGATGACATGGAAGCGCGGCGTGGACGTCGTCTCCTTCGGCGGCACCAAGAACGGATGCTGGTGCGCGGAAGCGGTGGTGATCATGAACCCCGAGAGCGCGCGCGACTTCCCCTTCATCCGCAAGCGCGCGGCGCAACTCTTTTCCAAGTCGCGCTTCGTCGCCGCCCAGTTCGGGACGTATTTTCGCGATGGCCTGTGGCTGGAGACAGCCGGCCACGCCAATGCGATGGCGCAGCGGCTCGCCGCCCATGTCGAGGCCTCGCCCCACGCCCGGCTCGGCTGGCAGCCGCAGGCCAACGAGGTGTTCCCGCTGGTGCGCCGCGAGGCGGTGGAGAAGCTGGAGGCCGCCGGCGCGGTGTTCAAGCGCTGGCACGTCCTGCCGGAAGAGGTCGCCGGCGACGCGCATGAAGACGAGGTGCTGCTGCGCCTCGTCACCGGCTTCGCCACGACGCCGGACGCCGTCGACCGTTTCGGCGACCTGCTCGCCTGAACGAAAAAGGGCGGCGCCCGAAGACGCCGCCCCTTCCGTTCACTTATCGTTGAAGCGGTCAGTGCGTCGCCTTGGCCTCGATCTGCTTCGCCTTGGCCGGCGCGCTGGCGATCTCGATGCGGCGCGGCTTCATCTCCTCCGGCACATTGCGCTTGAGGTCGATGTGCAACAGGCCGTTCTTCAGCTCCGCGCCCTCGACCTCGACATGGTCGGCGAGCTGGAAGCGGCGCTCGAAGGCGCGCGCGGCGATGCCGCGATGCAGGAATTCGCGCTCCTCGGTCTGCTCCTCGACGCGCTCGCCCTTCACCGTCAGCACGTTGCGGTGGGCCTCGATCGAAATCTCGTCTTCCGAGAAGCCGGCGACCGCCATCGAGATGCGATAGGCGTCCTCGCCGGTGCGCTCGATGTTGTAGGGCGGATAGGTCTGGCCGCTGTTATCGGGCTGCGCCAGCGAATCGAGCATCGTGAAGAGGCGATCGAAACCGACGGTCGAGCGATAGAGCGGTGAAAAATCAACGTGACGCATGGTCTGTTCTCCTGTCGAGCAACATGGTTTTGCGTATGGCCGCCACGGTAAAAACCCGACTTGGAAAACCCGTTGATGGCGTCTTCCCGCAGCCAGCGACCCCGTCATCGGCGGCCGCAGCAATGATCTGGGTTCGGGCTTCGGTGATTTCAAGACCTCGCGCACGGCCCGAACATGAACGCCAGATGAACCGCCGCTTCGGCTTCGGTTCAGCCCGCCTCGCCTAGATTGCACCCATCGACACCGGCAAGACGCCGGGCGTCGCCAAGGTCGAACCGGGTGTATCGTCCCTTCCTCCCGGACCGACAGAAGGCCGGAAGCCGCACGGCGCGCTTCCGGCCTTTCACGTTCCGCCTTCTGAAAACCCTTTGCATTCCGCCCGGCCGCTTCCTATCACCGGAAGGCACCGCTCCCGGAGACCGACCGCTTCCGCCATGCCGGACATCATTTTCGCCACGCCCGGCAACCCGGTGCCGGAAAACGCCAGCGCCGGCTTCGTCACCGCGCTGGATGGACGCCGCCTGCGCTACGCGCATTTCAAGGCGACGGCGCGGCCGCTCAAGGGAACCGTGGTCATCCTCCAGGGCCGCAACGAGTGCATCGAGAAGTATTTCGAGACCGTGCGCGATTTCGGCAAGCGCGGCTTCGGCGCGGCGCTGATCGACCTGCGCGGCCAGGGCGGCTCGGACCGACTGACCGGCGACCGCGAGCGCGGCCATGTCGGCGACATCGCCGACTATGCCGCC
>DAOMOI010000231.1:0-4313 GCA_035444225.1 Aquamicrobium sp.
TGGCAAGACCCTTGGCGCGCAGATAGTCCTGCGTCAGCGAGGAAAACAGCGTCTGGGCGACGCCGAGGCCGACCGAGCCGGTCGAGAAGTCGACGTCGTCGACGTCCTTGGTGCGCGACGGATAGGACTGGGCGCCCTTGTAGCCGCGGAAATTCTCCAGCTTCTCGCGACTCTGGTTGCCGAACAGATACTGGATGGCGTGGAAGATCGGGCTGGCGTGCGGCTTGACCGCGACGCGGTCCTCCGGCCTCAGCGCCGAGAAATAGAGCGCGGTCATGATGGTGGAGAGCGAGGCCGACGACGCCTGATGTCCGCCCACCTTCAGCCCGTCCTCGTTGGGGCGGATGTGGTTGGCGTTGTGGATCATCCATGTCGAGAGCCAGCGCGCCTTGCGCTCGAGCTGCGCCAGGGCGGCGATGCGTGCGTCGCTCATGTCCGGGGACCTCCGTTCTGCGCCGCATTCTAGCGCGAGCCGAGCGCGATAACTCGCCAAAATTGATTGCGACGATGCAGCTTTCTGGCGATAAACGCTTCGACAGACCTTTTTCGGAGCCGGAATCGCCAATATGGAGCTGGACGCCATCGACGTCAGGATCATTGCCGCCGTGCAGAACGACGGCCGCATCTCGATCAACGATCTCGCCGGCAAGGTGGGGCTGTCGCCGTCGCCCTGTGCGCGGCGGCTGCGCATTCTCGAGGAAAGGGGCGTCATCAAGGGCTACACCGCCACCATCGACCAGACCAGGGTGGGCCTGCCGGTCAGCGCCTTCGCCTCGATCAAGCTGGAGCGGCAGCGCGAAGAGGACCTCGACCGCTTCGCCAAGGCCGTGGCCGGCTGGCCGGAGGTGGTCGACTGCTATTTGATGACGGGGCAGCGCGACTATCTGATGCGCATCGTGGTCAAGGACCTCCACGCCTATGAGGCGTTCATCAAGTCGAAGCTGACGCGGCTCGAAGGCATCGCCTCGATCGAGACCTCGTTCGCGCTCGACCAGGTCAAGCGCGCCGAGGCGCTGCCGATCGGCTAGCCGCCGGCCGGCGCGCGAGGTCAAACTCTCGCCGCTTTTGCGCCTTTCAACGCATGGGGAAGGGATGCGGCTGCTCTGGCGCGGGCGAAGAAAGGCATGTGCCGGAGCAGGGGTTTGCGAAGCGGCGGGGCTTTTTCGTGGTAAGGTTCACCCTTTCGTAACCCTGATTAATTCAAAATGAAGCGAATGGGCGTCGGATAACCGGCCCCTTACCCGAACACGACCACGTACAGGGATAACGCTAAGACGATGCGCGGAATCATATCGACCATCTCCTGCCTCGCGCTGCTCGCAGCGGCCACGCCTGCTCTCGCCCAGGGCGCGACCAAGATCGGCCAGCACAATGCCTGGGGCACCTATTCGTACACGGCCAACAACGGCAAGGTCTGCTACGTGCTGACCATCCCGACCGACAAGCAGCCGGCCAGCCTCGACCATGGCGACATCTTCTTCTTCGTCAGCCAGAAGCCGGGCCAGAACGTCTCCTACGAGCCGCAGTTCATCGCCTCCTACGACTTCCAGTCCAATTCCAAGGTCAAGGTCACGGTCGGCGACCGCTCGTTCTCGATGTTCACCCGCGGCAAGTCGGCGTGGCTGGAGAACGCGGCCGAGGAGCCGCAGCTGATCGCCGCCATGCGCGGCGGCGCCGACATGAAGGTGCAGGCCACCTCCGGACGCGGCAACCCGACCAACTACACCTTCTCGCTGCGCGGCATCACCGCGGCGCTGAACTCGATCCAGACCTGCAACTGATCGCATCAGCCGGACCGATCCGCGACGGGGCCGTGACGAAGCGGCCCCGTTCTGCTATCAGGCGCCCTGCAAACTCTGGCGCGCGGCCACGGCCGCCCCTATCTTGATCCGGCCATGACGCTTTCGCTCGACCTGACCTCGCCTTCCACGCGCGCCACGCTCGGCGCTTCCGCGCGCATGCCCGAAAAGCCGTCGCTGATCGGCATGAGCCGCGAGGAGATGGCCGAGGCGCTGGCCGTGGCCGGCGTGCCGGAGCGCCAGCGCCGGATGCGCGTGCAGCAGCTCTGGCACTGGCTCTATGTGCGCGGCGTTTCCGACTTCTCGCAGATGCTCAACATCTCGAAGGACCTGCGCGCCGCGCTCGACCGCCACTTCACCGTGGCAAGGCCCGAGGTGGTGGAAGAGCAGATCTCGCAGGACGGCACCCGCAAATGGCTGTTCCGCTTTCCGCCGCGCGGCGCCGGCCGCCCGGTCGAGATCGAGACCGTCTACATTCCCGAGGAAGGGCGCGGCACGCTGTGCATCTCCTCCCAGGTCGGCTGCACGCTGACCTGCTCGTTCTGCCACACCGGCACGCAGAAGCTGGTGCGCAACCTGACGGCCGAGGAAATCCTCGCCCAGCTGATGACCGCGCGCGACCGACTGGGCGACTTTCCCGACGCCGACACGCCGGACGGCGCGATCGTACCGGCGGAAGGGCGCAAGGTCTCCAACATCGTCATGATGGGCATGGGCGAGCCGCTCTACAATTTCGAGAGCGTCAAGAAGGCGCTGCTGATCGCCTCGGACGGCGACGGGCTGTCGCTGTCGAAGCGGCGCATCACGCTCTCCACCTCCGGCGTCGTGCCGGAAATCTTCCGCACCGGCGAGGAGATCGGCGTCATGCTGGCGATCTCGCTCCATGCCGTGCGCGACGATCTGCGCGACATGCTGGTGCCGATCAACAAGAAGTATCCGTTGAAGGAGCTGATGGACGCCTGCCGGCGCTATCCCGGCCTTTCCAACGCACGGCGCATCACCTTCGAATATGTGATGCTGAAGGACGTCAACGACTCGATCGACGACGCCAAGGAGCTGGTGCGGCTCTTGAAGGGCATTCCGGCGAAGATCAACCTGATCCCGTTCAATCCGTGGCCGGGCACCAACTACCAGTGCTCCGACTGGGAGACGATCGAGAAGTTCGCCGACTACATCAACAATGCCGGCTATGCTTCGCCGATCCGCACCCCGCGCGGCCGCGACATCCTCGCCGCCTGCGGCCAGCTCAAGTCGGAATCGGAGCGAATGCGGAAAACCGACCGGCTGGCGCTGGAAGCGATGATGATCGCCGGGCACGGCGAGGCGTGATCGGGCGGAGCATCGCCACGCTTGCCATCGTTGCCTTCGGTTATGTCGTCGCCGTCTGCGCCGCGACAATCGTCACCGTCGCGCTGATCCTCACATCCCTCATCACCATGGACAGCGGCGCGGACGGCGCCGTCTTCGCCCTGCTCGGCGAGTTGCCCACGATCCTGATGGTCGGCTTCGTCTGGACGTTCTTCTGCGCTTTTCCGGGCTTCGTCGTCGCAATCCTGCTCGGCGAGCGCCAGGGATGGGACCGCTGGCGAAGCTATGCCGTCGCCGGCCTCGTCAACGCCGCGGCGGCGCTGGCGATCTTCGCCGTCTTCGTCGACTGGCCCTTCGCCGCGCCCGCCATGGTGGTGGCGTCGTTTCCCGGCGGCTTCGCCGGCGGCGCGGCCTACTGGGCGTGCGCCGGCCGGCCGGTGGCGCGTCGGCGCGGCCTCGCCGCCTGAGCCTATTTCGCCGAGGCGGTGAGTATCTTGAAGGCGAAGGCCGAGAACACGCCGGCGAACAGATAGTCGGTCGCCCGCATGATGCGCGGGGCACCCTTCAGCATGGAAGAGAACGAATCGGCCGCCAGCACCATCGGCACCGTCACCGGCAGCGACAGCGGGATGAAGAGAAGACCGAGGAACAGCAGCTTGTGCGGCGCGTAGGGGTCGCTCGCCGAGACGAACTGCGGCAGGAAGGTCATGAAGAACAGCACGACCTTGGGGTTCAGCAGGTTGATCGTCAGCCCCAGCGCCCAGTTGCGGAAGAACGGGCGCGGCCGTTGCGGCGCGGCGTCCGGCGAGAAGGCCGAGCCGTGGCGGATCGCCTGGAAGGCGAGGAAGATCAGGTAGCCGGCGCCAACCACCTTGAGCACGAAGAATGCCTGCGGCGAGGCGACGATCAGCGCCGAGAGGCCGAGCGCGACGAGCAGCGTGTGGATCATGATGCCGGTCATGGCGCCGGCCATGCAGGCCATCCCCGCCGCCCTGCCCTGGCTCAGCGCCCGGCCGACGAACAGCGTCATGTCGGGGCCGGGCGTGATGGCGATGACGAACACCGCCACCGCGAACTGGAGGATGACGGAAAGGTCGGGCACGAAGTTCGCGATTGTCATGACGAGGCCGCCGGAAGAGGAACCGTCACCCTATAACGCATCCGCGAAATGTGCGCGAGAGGGATTAAGGGCCGTTTCGATTTACG
>DAOMOI010000232.1:0-512 GCA_035444225.1 Aquamicrobium sp.
AGGAGATCTTCCGCCGCTTCTCGGTCCAGCGCCCGGCGCCGAAGGGCGAGCTCGACTACATCAACGCCTTCACGCTGCTGGTGGCGGTGGTGCTGTCGGCGCAGGCCACGGATGTCGGCGTCAACAAGGCGACCGGGCCGCTCTTCGCCGTCGCCGACACGCCGCAGAAGATGCTGGCGCTGGGCGAGGAGAAGGTGGGCCAATATATCCGCACCATCGGCCTGTGGCGCAACAAGGCGAAGAACGTGATCGCGCTTTCCGAGGCGCTGATCCGCGACCATGGCGGCGAGGTGCCTGATACGCGCGAGGCGCTGGTGGCGCTGCCCGGCGTCGGCCGCAAGACCGCCAATGTGGTGCTCAACGTCTTCTTCGGCCAGCCGACCATGGCGGTCGATACCCACATCTTCCGCATCGGCAACCGCATCGGGCTTGCGCCGGGCAAGACGCCGGAAGCCGTCGAGGCGGCGCTGGTGCGCGTGATCCCTCCGCATTACATGCGCCACGCCCATCAC
>DAOMOI010000232.1:522-4295 GCA_035444225.1 Aquamicrobium sp.
AGCAGGAACTGCTCCGGATCATTCCCGACGAATACATGCGCCACGCCCACCACTGGCTGATCCTGCACGGCCGCTATGTCTGCAAGGCGCGCAAGCCCGATTGCCCGGCCTGCGTCATCGCCGACATCTGCAAGTCGCCGGAAAAGACCACGTCGATTCCCGCGCCGCTGGTCGAGATCGAGCCGGCGGCCGCCGCGGAATAGGGCTCAGGCGAGCGTCACGCCCGCTTGCGCCATCTCGCGCTTCATCGCCTCGAGCGAGCCGCCGAGGTCGATGGCGCGGCAGGCGTCGAGCCTGACCGTCGCCGAAAAGCCCGCCCGCATCGCGTCGAGTGCCGAATAGGCGACGCAATAGTCGGTCGCCAGCCCGACGAAAGTGAGGTCCGACACGCCGCGCTCCCTGAGATAGCCGGCAAGGCCGGTCGGCGTCGTCCGGTCGTTCTCGAAGAAGGCCGAATAGGAATCAATGTCAGGGCGAAAGCCCTTGCGGATGACCATCTGCGCCCTGGTCCAGTCGAGGCCGGGGTGGAAATCCGCGCCCTTCGTGCCCTGCACGCAATGGTCGGGCCACAGCGTCTGCTGGCCATAGGGCATGGGAACCGTCTCGAAGGGCTGGCGGCCGGGATGGGTCGAGGCGAAGCTCGAATGGCCGGCCGGATGCCAGTCCTGCGTCAGCACCACATGGTCGAAGGCGCCGATCAGCGCGTTGACCACCGGCAAGATCTCGTCGCCGCCGGCCACCGCCAGCGCGCCGCCGGGGCAGAAATCGTTCTGGATGTCGACGACGATCAGGGCTTTCGCGCTCATCTTCCTCTCCTTTGTCGCGGGGGAAAGGGCAGCCGGCATGTCGTGCGGCCCTATGCCACTGTTCCATGCCCCTGCCTTGACGGATCGTTTTTCCCTATACTAATCGCAGGCTCATATTAAGAGCAGTTGTTCATGTCCCGCAGCGACACCTCTCCGGCCAGCCATCAACAGACAGGATGCCAGGAATGACACAAGCCGCGCGCCAGGAGACGGACGCCGCCGCCGCGCCCGAATTTCCGATCCCCGCCGGGGTCTTTGCCGAGAAGGTGATCTCGGTGCGCCACTATACCGACTTCCTGTTCTCGTTCCGCATCACGCGGCCGCAGAGCTTCCGCTTCCGCTCCGGCGAGTTCGTCATGATCGGCCTGCCCAATGCGGCCAAGCCCGTCTTCCGCGCCTATTCCATCGCCAGCCCCTCCTGGGACGACGAGCTGGAATTCTTCTCGATCAAGGTGGCGGACGGCCCGCTGACCCAGCATCTCCAGAAGATCAAGCCCGGCGACACGGTGCTGATGCGCCAGAAATCGACCGGCACGCTGGTGCTCGACGCGCTGACGCCGGGCAAGCGGCTGTGGATGATCTCGACCGGCACCGGCATCGCCCCCTTCGCCAGCTTGATGCGCGACCCCGAGACCTACGAGAAGTTCGAGCAGGTGTTCCTGACCCATACCTGCCGCGAGGTGGCGGAGCTGGCCTATGGCGAGGAGCTGGCGGCGAACCTCGCCGCCGACCCGCTGATCGGTGAGCTGGTCGAGGGCCGCTTCGTCCACTACGCCACCGCCACGCGCGAGCCTTACGCGCGCACCGGCCGCATCACTACGCTGATCGAGACCGGCAAGCTGTTTTCCGACCTCGGCGTGCCGCCCCTCGACCCGGCCATCGACCGGGTGATGATCTGCGGCTCGATGGACATGATCCGCGACGTCAAGGCGCTGGTCGAGAAGGCGGGGCTGAAGGAAGGCTCCAACGCCGCGCCGGCCGAGTTCGTCGTCGAGCGCGCTTTCGTCGATTAAGCGGCCGTCGAACGCCGCCGCCTCATCGGCCCGGGTTGTTGCACGGCCGCTCTTGCGCTTCTATAGCTGGATTCATGTGGCTAGAGGCGGATCAAGGACGGTGAGATGAGCGATGAACTGGCGGCAACCATCATCGGCAAGATCAAGACGCACGCCGCGCCGGAGGCCGGGGAGATCACGCTCGACACCAGGCTGGACGAGCTGGGCATCCATTCCCTGGAGCTGACCGAGATCGTCTTCGAGCTGGAGGACGAGTTCGGCATCGAGATCGAGACGAACGCCATCGACGCCTGGTCGAGCCTGTCCAATGTCGGCGACCTCGTCGAGGCGGTGCGCGGCCTGGTCGGGACCCGCGCCTGACATGGCCGCATCCGGCGTCGAGAAGCCGCGCATCGTCATCACCGGACTGGGTGGCATCTGCGCCCTCGGCACCGACGTCTCCGCGATCTGGGAGGCCATGCGCGCGGGCCGCTCCGCCATCGGCCCGATCACCACGACCCCGCTGCACGAGCTGAAGGTCGCCTGCGGCGCCGAGATCGCGCGAATGCCGGACCACGGCATCGAGCACAAGCGGCTGATGGCGATGGACCGCTTCAGTCTGCTCGCCGTCATCGCCGCGCGCGAGGCGGCGGCGCAGGCAGGCCTTTCCCTCGACGCCGACGCCTCCGCCCGTGCCGGCGCGGTCATCGGCTCCGGCGTCTGCGGCTGGGAGATGATCGAGGACAATTATCGCGGCATTCTGCTCGAGGGGCGGCCGCGCGCCAACATCTTTTCCGTGCCGCGCGGCATGACCGGCGCGCCCTCGGGCCAGGTCAGCATGGACCTCGGCCTGCGCGGCCCGGTCTTCTCCGTCACCTCCGCCTGCGCCAGCGGCAACCACGCGATCGCCTCGGCCGCCGACCAGATCGCGCTCGGCCGCGCCGATGTCATGCTGGCCGGCGGCACCGAGGCGCCGCTCATCTGGGGCATTCTCAAGGGCTGGGAGGCGATGCGCGTGCTGGCGAAGGACACCTGCCGCCCCTTCTCCGCCGACCGCGAGGGGCTGGTCATCGGCGAGGGCGCAGGCGTCGTCGTGCTGGAGCGGCTGGAGCATGCGCTGGCGCGCGGCGCGACCATCCTGGCCGAATATGCCGGCTGCGGCCTCTCGGCCGACGCCACCGACATCGTCGCGCCCACGGTCGAGGGGCCGGCGGCGGCGATGGCGGGCTGCCTCGCCGATGCCAGGCTGGCGCCGGAGGACATCGACTACATCAACGCCCACGGCACCGGCACGCGCATGAACGACGAGATCGAGACGAGGGCTATCCGCCTCGTCTTCGGCGACGCCGCCGACAAGCTCTCGGTATCCTCGACCAAGTCGATGCACGGCCATTGCCTCGGCGCCACCGCGGCGCTGGAGATGATCGCCTGCGTCAAGGCCGTCACCGACGGCATCGTGCCGCCGACCGCGAACCATCGCGTGCCCGACCCGGCCTGCGACCTGGACGTGACGCCGAACGTGGCGCGGGTCCGCGAGGTTCGCGCCGCGATCAGCAACGCCTTCGCCTTCGGCGGCACCAATGCCACGGTCGCGGTCAAGGCCTACCGCTCCCAGTAGACGTTTCCCCATAACGAGGTTTTCGATCATGACCGATCTGTCGGGCTTTGCCATCACCGCGCGCTGGCCGGCGAAGGAGCCACAAAAGCTCCAGCTCTACTCCTTCGCCACGCCGAACGGGGTCAAGGTCTCCATCGCGCTGGAAGAGCTTGGCCTGCCCTACGAGGCGCATCTGGTCGATATCGGCAAGAACGAGACATGGACCGAGCCGTTCCTGTCGTTGAACCCCAACGGCAAGATCCCGGCGATCATCGATCCCGACGGGCCGGACGGCAAGCCGCTGGCGCTGTTCGAATCGGGCGCGGTCCTCGTCTATCTGGCGGAAAAGACCGGCAGGCTCATCCCCGCCGACCCGGC
>DAOMOI010000233.1:0-4275 GCA_035444225.1 Aquamicrobium sp.
GGTGGCTCCGCGAATGCCTTTTAGCCGGATGGTATCGGCATGGATGGAGATGAACAGGTCGGCCTCGTGCCGGCGCGCGATCTGCACCCGCTCGTCGAGGCGCAGGAAGACGTCGCGGTCGCGGGTCAGGAACACGTCGTAGCGGCCGCTCGCCTCCAATTCCTTCTTCAGTTCGAGCGCGAAGGCGAGCGTGATCGTCTTCTCCAGCGTGCCGCGCCCTCCCTCGGCGCCGGTGTCGACGCCGCCATGGCCCGGATCGACCACGACGCGGAAGCGGCGCTCGCCGGGGGCGGCCGGCTTGCCCAGCCTGTCGGCCTTGGGCGTGGTGCGGGTCGAGGCCGTGGTCTCGACCTGGTCGGCCATCGCCTTGTCGAAGGCGTCGTCCGAGGCGGCGACGATGTCGGCGACGAGGCGGAACCCGCTGTCGGCCTCGTTGGCGAGGAGGTCGAGGCGCTCGACCGAAAACGGCCCGTCGAAGGAGAGGATGATTCGCGAGCGGTCCGGCCCGAGATTGCCGTAGTTCACCGCCGTGACCATGCCGCGCGGCTCGGCATCCGCCGGATCGACGAAGAACCCGGCCCCGGGCATGTCGATTACCAGCCGGTGCGGCCCCTTCATCAGGAACCAGCGGAAATCGGGGTCGCGGTCGAAATTGACGACGACCCGCATCCGCGCCGCGTCGCCCGCCATCTTGTAGCCGCGCACCTGCAGGACGCCTTCGGCCTGTGCCGCCGTCGCGACAATCATGGCGAGCGCGCACAGGAGTGCGGCCAGTCCGACCCGGCAAAGCTGCTGTATGGGGCGAAGCCCGCGCGGATTCGGCTGCATGGCATCCCGTCGACTGATCGGCCTGCAAGACCGGAACTCTACTCTTAAGGAGAAGTAACCGGGCATGGTTAAGCAACCCTTTCACTGGCCGGCTCACGGGGCGTGACCGACGGCCGCCGACCCTGCTTCGTCGGCGCCGGCGAACAAATCGGGGTTGCCATGGCCTGCGGCAAATCATAAAAGCGATGGTGGATCACCCTCGTAGTCGTGATCGTTCAAGCCTGCCGCATGCTTCTTCGCTCAGGCATAGAAGACCAGCCTCGCGGCGTTCCGAGGCGCGATACGATCCCGGCAGCGGTGTTTCCGACGAATTTTCTTGCAGGCCGTTTCCGCTGCGCGGAGCGCGTCTGGCGTTAGGAAAACGGCAGGGCATCCCGCCCTCGCCGGCTCGGTACGAGCAACATCCGCGGGTCCGTCGGAGCGGGCCCTGGTTTTAGAAACGGTTCGCATAGAGCGCGATGATCGCAAGCCCGACCATGCCCCAACCCGGAAGAAACCGCGCCGTCACGGCCGCGGCCGGGGTGGCTGGCCGGTCCCGGCCGCGCGAGGCGGACATTCCCTCATTCGACCCATCATCCGGCGTCTTGCGCGCACGAGCACGACAAGGCGGCGCGACAGCGCCGCGTCGCCTCTCCGCAGGCGCCGGGGAGACAAGACATTATGCAAAACAAGATGCTTATCGACGCCTCCCACCCGGAGGAGACGCGCGTTGTCGTCGTTCGCGGCAACCGGATTGAAGAGTTCGATTTCGAATCCCAGAACAAGAAGCAGCTCAAGGGCAACATCTACCTCGCCCGCGTGACTCGGGTAGAGCCTTCGCTTCAGGCCGCCTTCGTCGAATATGGCGGCAACCGCCACGGCTTCCTCGCCTTTTCCGAAATCCACCCCGATTACTATCAGATCCCCGTCGCCGACCGGCAGGCGCTCTTGCGCGCCGAGGCCGAGGACGCGCAGGCCGAGGATGACGAGGACGAGGACGGCGAGGAGCGTCGCAACGGCCGCCGCCGGCGTCGCGGCAGGAGCCGCGGCCGCGCCAGCGACGCCCACAAGGCGGCCGCCGGCGAGACGGACGAGGCGAATGCCGGGGATGACGCGAACGGCGGCGACGACGAGGCCGCCTCGCCCGAATCGGACGACGCCGAGGGCGACCACCCGGCCGCGATGGCGGAGGCGATCGTCGCCGATACCGTCTCCGAGGATGTGGCCGCCGAGGAAACCGGCAACGACGACGCCGAAGAACACGGCAATGATGACCATCACGGCGACGACGGCGCCGGGGACAACGGCAACGGACACGGCGACGACGAGGTCGTCTCGGTCGGCGCCGACGACGCGCTTGAAGAGGTGCAGGCGCGGCGCAGGACGCCGCGCAAGCAGTACAAGATCCAGGAGGTCATCAAGCGCCGCCAGATCCTGCTCGTGCAGGTGGTGAAGGAGGAGCGCGGCAACAAGGGCGCCGCACTCACCACCTACCTGTCGCTCGCCGGCCGCTATTCGGTGCTGATGCCCAACACCGCGCGCGGCGGCGGCATCTCGCGCAAGATCACCAACGCCGCCGACCGCAAGCGGCTGAAGGACGTGGTCAAGGACCTCGACGTGCCGCAGGGCATGGGCGTGATCCTGCGCACGGCCGGCGAAAGCCGCACCAAGGCCGAGATCAAGCGCGACTACGAATATCTGATGCGGCTGTGGGACAATGTGCGCGAGCTGACGCTCGGCTCGACCGCGCCCTCCCTCGTCTACGAGGAGGGTTCGCTCATCAAGCGTTCGGTGCGCGACCTCTACAACAAGGACATCGAGGAGATCCTGGTCGCCGGCGAGGACGGCTACCGCGAGGCCAAGGACTTCATGCGCATGCTGATGCCGAGCCACGCCAAGGTGGTGCAGCCCTATCGCGATTCGATCCCGATCTTCGCGCGCAGCGGCATCGAGGCCCAGCTCGACCGCATGGTGCAGCCGCAGGTGACGCTGAAGTCGGGCGGCTATCTCATCATCAACCAGACCGAGGCGCTGGTCGCCATCGACGTCAATTCCGGGCGCTCGACCAAGGAGCACTCGATCGAGGACACCGCGCTCCAGACCAATCTGGAGGCGGCCGAGGAAGTGTCGCGCCAGCTGCGCCTGCGCGACCTCGCCGGCCTGATCGTCATCGACTTCATCGACATGGAGGAGAACCGCAACAACCGCGCGGTCGAGAAGCGGCTGAAGGATTGCCTGAAGAACGACCGGGCGCGTATCCAGGTCGGACGCATCTCGCATTTCGGCCTGCTCGAAATGTCGCGCCAGCGCCTGCGCGCCTCGGTGCTGGAATCGACCATGCAGGTGTGCCCGCATTGCGGCGGCACCGGCCACGTGCGCTCCGAATCGTCGGTGGCGCTGCTGGTCATCCGCGCGGTCGAGGAATTCCTGCTCAAGGATTCGCGCAACCACATCACGGTCAGGACGCCGATCTCGACCGCGATCTACGTGCTGAACCACAAGCGCGGCACGCTGGTCGACCTCGAACGGCGCTTCGACCTCAGCATCACCGTCGAGGCCGACGACAGCGTGCGCGCCCAGCACTACGCCATCGTCAAGGGCGCCCCTGCCGAGCGCCCCGCCGGCTTCATGCCGGCGGCCGCGCCCGTCTACCCGGAAGAGGTCGAGGACGAGATCGACGACATCGTCGAGGAGACGGACGAGGCCGAGGAGGAAACTCACCCGCAGGCCGCGCGCCATGACGAAGGCGACGGCCAGCGCAAGCGCAAGCGCCGCCGCCGCCGGCGCAAGGACCGCGACGGTTCCGCCGGCGATGGCGCGCAGGCGGCATCGGACGAGTCGGGCGACGAGGCCTCCGAAACTGCCGATGACGAGGACGGCGAAGGCGCGGAAGTCGAGACCGCGCAGGACGACGCCGACGCCCAGCCCCGCAAGCGCCGGCGCGGCAAGCGCGGCGGCCGCCGCAACCGCCGCGACGACGAGATGGAAGGCGCGGCGGAGACCGAGGCCGCCGGCGAGGACGAAGCCGCAAGCGAGGCTGACGCGGTGGTGGACGGGGCGGCGCAGGCCGCCATCGAGGACGCGCCGCTGCCGGAGGCGATCGCCGAGGCCGCCATCGTCGATGAGGAGGAAGCGCCGAAGAAGAAGCCGGCGCGCCGCAGCCCGCGCAAGAAGGCCATCGCCGAGGCGGAAACGCCGGCGGAACCCGAGGTGACCGAGGCGGTGGCGCTGCTCGACGCCGCGCCGGCCGAGGAGGAAGCTCCGGCCAAGCCGAAGCGCGCCCCGCGCCGCAAGGCGGCCCCCGCGGCGAAGGCCGAGGCCGTCGAGGAAGCGGTGGCTGTCGAGAGCGAGCCGGTGGAGCCGACCGATGAAACCCCGGCGGCCGAGGAAGCGCCGACGCCGGCCGAGCTGGTGAAGAAGGTCATCGTGGCGTTGGCAACGCACTGCCAGCGCCTCGGCCTGCCGCCG
>DAOMOI010000234.1:0-4271 GCA_035444225.1 Aquamicrobium sp.
CCGCGCCTTCCGCCTGTTCGCCGAAGCCTTCGAAAAGCGCGCCGATCAGGTCTACGGCGCCGCCTGAGCGTTCAGCGCGCGGATGCCCAATCCAAGCGCCGTGCGCACGGTCTCATGGCGGATGAAGTCGCGGCCGCGATTGTCGAAGATGCGTTTTTCCGCCACCGGGCCGTTTCCCTTCACCGCCACGCCGAACCACACCAGCCCGACCGGCTTTTGCGCGCTGCCGCCGTCCGGCCCGGCGATGCCGGTGACGGCGAGCGCGATGCCGGCCCGGCTGTTGGCCAGCGCGCCGGCCGCCATCTCCAGCGCAGTCTCCTCGCTGACCGCGCCGTGACGGGCGAGCGTCGCTTCGGAAACCCCGAGCATTTCGGTCTTGGCCTCGTTGGAATAGGTGACGAAGCCGCGATCGACCATCGAGGACGCGCCGGGAATGTCGGTCAGGAGCGCGATGATCAGGCCGCCGGTGCACGATTCCGCGGTCGTGGCGAGGATGCCCTTCGCCTTGCAGGCGTCGAGGAAAGCGGCGGCAAGATCGGCGGTGTTGCTCATTCGGGCAGCCCTCCTGGATAGACCACGCTCGCCGTCGCGATGGCCGCGATGCCTTCCTCGCGGCCGACGAAGCCCAGCCGTTCATTGGTCGTCGCCTTGACCGAGACCCTGTCGGGAGAAATGCCCAGCATCGAGGTCAGTTCCGCCGTCATCGCCGCGCGGTGCGGGCCGATCTTCGGCGCTTCCGCGATCAGCGTGATGTCGGCATTGGCGATGCGCCCGCCGCGCTCGCGCACGATGCGCACCGCTTCCTCGACGAAGATGCGCGAGGCCGCGCCCTTCCAGCGCATGTCGGACGGCGGGAAATGCGTGCCGATGTCGCCGGCGCCGCAGGTGGCGAGCAGCGCGTCGGTCAGCGCGTGCAGGGCGACGTCGGCGTCCGAATGGCCGGAAAGGCGCTTCGTGTGCGGGATGGCGACGCCGCACAGCGTGACGTGGTCGCCCTCGGCAAAGCAATGCACGTCATAGCCGTTGCCGGTGCGCACATCCGGTAGCAGCCCGGCGGAAAGGCGCGCATTCGCCATCTCGATATCCCTTGCCCATGTCAGTTTCACATTGTCCGCGGAGCCCTCGACCAGCCGCACCGGGATGCCCGCCCATTCGGCGATGGCCGCGTCGTCGGTGAAATCCTCGCGCCCGGCCGCGTGGGCGCGCTCATGCGCGGTGAGGATCGGGCCGAAGGCGAAGCCCTGCGGCGTCTGCGCGGCGAAAAGGCCGTCGCGCGGCACGGTCCGGCCGACGAGCCCTTCCGCTGCCTGCTTCAGCGTGTCGGAGACGGCGAGCGCCGGCAGGCTGCCGCTCTCGCCGTCGAGGCCGTCGATCACCCGGTCGATCAGCCCGGCATCGACGAAGGGGCGAACCCCGTCATGGATGAGCACGGCGTCGAGGTTTTCGCCGCGCAACGCCAGAAGCGCCAACCGGGTGGAGGCTTGCCGGGTCGCGCCGCCGGGGAGTGCGATCACCCTGCCGGCGAGTTCGCCCGCAGCTTCCGCGAACAGCGCGCCGTCGTCGGCATGGATGGCGACGGCGACCGCGTTGATGCGCGGATGGGCGAGGAACGCCTCCAGCGTGCGACGGATCACCGACCGGCCGCCTATGCGGCGATACTGCTTCGGCCCCTCGGCCGACTGCCCGGCGCGCTCGCCGCGCCCGGCCGCCACGATCACCGCGCCGATCCTGCCTGCCGTCATGCCGTTCCGGTTCCCGTTTCGGTTCGGCCCAAGGCTTAGTCACCACCGCGCCGCTTGGCCAGCCCATTTCGCGGCTGTGCCGCGCAGACACCATTTCGCAGTTGCACAATGATTTCCAGTCAGGCTATGAAATAGGCACTGAAAAATCTTGCATGGTTTTTGTGCATGGACACTCTCGCAAAAAAGCTCGCCACGCCGCTTCGCCTCGGCCCGGTCGAGATCGCCAACCGCGTCTTCCTCGCGCCGATGTCGGGCGTCACAGACGAGCCGTTCCGGGCGCGGGCGGTCGCGCATGGCGCCGGCCTCGTCGTGTCCGAGATGGTGGCGAGCGGCGAGCTGGCGAAGGGCCGGCGCAATTCGGCATTGCGCATCCGCCGACCAGACGTGCCGGTCCATGTCGTCCAGCTTGCCGGACGCGAGGCCGCCTTCATGGCGGAAGGCGCGCGCATCGCGGCAGGCGAGGGCGCCGATGTCATCGACATCAATATGGGCTGTCCAGCGAAAAAGGTGACCGGCGGCTATTGCGGCTCGGCGCTGATGCGCGACCCCGACCATGCGCTGACGCTGGTCGAGGCGGTCGTTGCGGCCGTTTCCGTGCCGGTCACGGTCAAGATGCGGCTCGGCTGGGATCATGACAGCCTCAACGCGCCCGAGATCGCCCGCCGCGCCGAGGAGGCGGGCGTCGCCATGGTGACCGTCCACGGCCGCACCCGCTGCCAGCTTTATAACGGCCGTGCCGACTGGCGTGCCATCCGCGCGGTCAGGGAGGCGGTGTCGGTTCCGCTCGTCGCCAATGGCGATGTCGAGACGCTCGAGGATGCCGCCGCCATGCTCGAACAATCCGGCGCCGGCGCCGTCATGATCGGGCGCGGCCATTATGGTCAGCCATGGCTGGCGGGAGCCATCGCTGCGCGGGCCGGTGGTGACCCTGTTACCATGCCGAAGGACATATGCGCATATGTCGCAGGACATTACGAGGATATGCTGATGTTCTACGGCATCGAGCAAGGCCTGCGTCACGCGCGAAAGCATCTCGGATGGTATCTCGACCGCCACGCGCCCGGCGCGCCGGCCGAGCTGCGCCGCGCGGCCATGACCGCGATCGAGCCGAAAACCGTGATTGCGGCGCTGCGCGCGGCTTTCTCGACCAACGACGTGCGGAGCGCGGCATGAGCACGGCGCTTCCCGCCGGCATCGACCCGGCCGCTCTCGTCCTCGACGCCATCCGCCATCCCGTCGTCATGGTCGCGCCGGACGGGCGCATCGTCTTCGCCAACGCCGAAGCTGAAAGCTTCTTCCGCTCCAGTGCCGCCGTGCTGGCGCGGGGCGGGCTGGAACGTTTCGTGCCCTTCGGCAGCCCGCTTCTGGCGCTCGTCGCCCAGGTGCGCGAGCGACGCGCGCCGTTCAACGAATATCGCGTCGACGTTTCCTCGCCGCTTCTGGGCGGGGAAAAGCTGGTCGATCTCCACGTCTCGCCGGTCTCCGAGCTGCCCGGCCATGTCGTCGTGCTGTTTCAGGAGCGCTCCGTCGCCGACAAGATCGACCGCCAGATGACGCATCGCGGCGCGGCGCGCTCCGTCTCCGGCCTCGCCTCGATGCTGGCGCACGAGATCAAGAACCCGCTGTCGGGCATCAGGGGCGCGGCGCAACTGCTTGAATCCGTTGTCTCCGACGACGACCGGGCGCTGGCCCGGCTGATCACCGGCGAGACCGACCGCATCGTCGCGCTGGTCGATCGCATGGAGGTGTTTTCCGACGAGCGCCCGATTCCGCGCAGCCCGGTCAACATCCACGTCGTCCTCGACCGCGTGAAGGCGATCGCCCTGAACGGCTTCGCCTCGGGAATACGCATCGTCGAGGATTACGACCCGTCGCTGCCGCCGGTCCATGCCAATCGCGACCAGCTGGTGCAGGTGTTCCTGAACCTGGTCAAGAACGCGGCCGAGGCGGTGGGCGACGATCCCGGCGGCGAGATCGTGCTGTCGACCGCGTTCCGGCCCGGCATGCGGCTTTCCGTGCCGGGTACGCAGGATCGCGTGTCGCTGCCGCTCGAATTCTGCGTCCGTGACAATGGGCCGGGCGTGCCGGAAGACCTGATGCCGATCCTGTTCGACCCGTTCGTCACCACCAAGCAGAACGGCTCGGGGCTGGGGCTGGCGCTGGTCGCCAAGATCGTCGGCGAGCACGGCGGCGTCGTCGAATGCGATTCGACGCAGCGCGGCACCACCTTCCGCGTGCTGATGCCGGCATGGAAGGAAACGCGGCACGAAGGAGACGAGGCATGAGCGCGCGCGGCAATATTCTGGTCGCCGACGACGACGCGGCGATCCGCACTGTGCTGAGCCAGGCGCTGTCGCGCGCCGGCCACGAGGTGCGCGCCACATCCAGCGCCGAGACGCTGTGGCGCTGGGCGGCGGCCGGCGACGGCGACCTCGTCGTCACCGACGTGGTCATGCCCGACGGCAACGCCTTCGACCTTTTGCCGCGCATGCGCCGCGCCCGGCCGGACCTGCCGGTCATCGTCATGAG
>DAOMOI010000235.1:0-3901 GCA_035444225.1 Aquamicrobium sp.
ATAGGCGAAGGCGGGGTGCTTCTGCGCGTCCGACAGATTGAGCGAGCGGGCGCTTGCCGCGATGGTGCCGACGAGGCCCTGGCCGAGCCGGAGCTGGGCGTTATGGACGGCGGAGCGGTTCAAGCCTTCCGTCGCGTAAAGCTCGAGCACGGAATCGGCGCGCAGCACATAGAGCGAGCACACCTCGGCCACCATGTTCTGGGCGATGTGATGGACGATGCGGTCCAGCCGCTCCTGCGGCTCCAGCGCCTCCGCCATCAGCTCGCGGAGTCGTCTCAGCAATAGGCGCGGACCTGCGGTCGTCTCTCGCATCGCGCTCCTTCCCCGCGCCCCAAGGGCTGCGAGGCCACCCGCACGGTCGCCGGTGGCGCTGCCTCTTCGTTCCCCGGCCTCCGGCATCCGGCCGGAGACTCGTCATTACTGCTTATCGAGACCGTAGACGGAATGCAAAGTGCGAACCGCAAGTTCCGTGTAGGCCCCGTCGATCAGGATCGAAATCTTGATCTCGGAGGTGGTGATGGCGCGAATGTTGATGCCCTTGTCCGCGAGCGCCCTGAAGGCGGAAGCCGCGACGCCGGCATGGCTGCGCATGCCGATGCCGATCACCGAGACCTTGGAAAGCCCGGCCTCGTGCTGGATCACGTCGAAGCCGACGGTTTCCTTGACCTTTTCCAGAACCGAAAGCGCCTTGGCGACGTCGCCGGCGGGCACGGTGAAGGTCATGTCGGTGAACTTGCCGTCCTCGGAAATGTTCTGGACAATCATGTCGACATTGATGCCGGCCTCGGCCAGCGGGCCGAAGATGCCTGCGGAAACGCCCGGCCGGTCGGCGACGCGGCGCAGCGAAATCTGCGCCTCGTCCTTGGCGTAGGCGATGCCGGTAACGACTTGCTGTTCCACGATCTCGTCCTCGTCGCAAATGAGGGTTCCGGGCGGGTTGTCGAAATCGCCCATGCCGGGCGCGTCCGGTTCCACGAAGGAGGAGCGCACGAAGGTGCGCACCTTGTGCACCATGGCAAGCTCGACCGAGCGCACCTGAAGCACCTTGGCGCCGAGCGAGGCCATTTCCAGCATCTCCTCGAAGGAGATCTTGGCCAGCCGCCGCGCCTTGGGCTCGACGCGCGGGTCGGTAGTGTAGACGCCGTCGACGTCGGTGTAGATGTCGCAGCGGTCCGCCTTCACCGCCGCGGCGATGGCGACGGCGCTGGTGTCGGAGCCGCCGCGGCCGAGCGTGGCGATGCGGTTGTCCGGCCCCACCCCCTGGAAGCCGGCGACCACCGCCACCTGCCCCATGCCGAAGCGGCGCACGAGCTCGGAGCCGTCGATGTCGACGATGCGCGCCGCGCCGTGGGAATTGTCGGTGCGGATCGGAATCTGCCAGCCCTGCCAGGAGCGGGCGTCGACGCCCATCGACTGGAGCACGAGCGCCAGAAGCCCGGACGTGACCTGCTCGCCCGACGCCACCACCGCGTCATATTCGCGCGCGTCGTAGATGTTGAGGTTCGACCCTTCCGCCTTCGAGGCTTCCTGCACCCATCCGACGAGCTCGTTGGTCTTGCCGGCCATGGCCGAGACGACGACCGCCACCTCGTGGCCGGAATCGACCTCGCGCTTGACGTGGCGCG
Source organism: Aquamicrobium sp. (assembly GCA_035444225.1). Classification (GTDB taxonomy): domain Bacteria; phylum Pseudomonadota; class Alphaproteobacteria; order Rhizobiales; family Rhizobiaceae; genus Aerobium. The sequence goes on from DAOMOI010000235.1 coordinate 1,626, forward strand.
CGACATTGCGGATGCGGGCGATGTCGGCGACGGAGGTTCCGCCGAACTTCATCACGATGCGCGCCATGGAAGCGACAAGTCCTTGCGAAGTGCCGAGGAGAGCGATCCCCGGAAGAATTTGGGCTGAAGCGCCCGGTTCGGCGGGCGCGGGATGCGCGCGTTCCATAGCCAAATCCTCGGGCCTTCGCAAGCGAGATGGGACAGCGCGCTTGACATTGCCGCCGCGCTCCCCGACTTGATTCAGGCTTCACGAGGAGACTCAAACCATGCCCGAGGCTCGACGAACGACCATCGACGCCGGCGAGGTGGAGCGGTTTTCCGCGCTCGCCGCCGAATGGTGGAACCCGAACGGCAAGTTCCGCCCGCTGCACAAGTTCAATCCGGTCCGGCTTGCCTATATCCGCGACCAGGTCGCCGCGCGCTTCGGCCGCGACCCGCATGCGGCCAAGCCCTTCGAGGGCCTGCGCTTCCTCGACATCGGCTGCGGCGGCGGCCTGCTGTGCGAGCCGATGGCGCGGCTGGGCGCCGAGGTCGTCGGCGCCGACGCGTCCGAGACCAATATCGAGGTGGCGAAGCTGCACGCCGCCGAGGCCGGCGTCTCGATCGACTATCGCGCCACCACGGCCGAGGCGCTCGCCGAGGCCGGCGAGACCTTCGACGTCGTGCTCAACATGGAAGTGGTCGAGCATGTCGCCGATGTCGGCCTGTTCATCGGCAAGTGCGCCGAGATGGTGCGGCCGGGCGGCGTGATGTTCGTCGCAACCATCAACCGCACCCTGAAGGCGCTCGGGCTGGCGATCCTGGGTGCCGAATACGTGCTGCGCTGGTTGCCGCGCGGCACCCACCAATACGGCAAGCTGGTGCGCCCGGAAGAGCTGGAGCGCGCGCTGACAGAGGCCGGCATGGGCGTGATCGCCCGCACCGGCGTCACCTACAGCCCGCTCGCCGACCGCTGGCAGACCTCGCCCGACATGGACGTCAACTACATGGTGCTGGCCGAGAAGACGCGGCAGTAGGACAGCCGACAGGCATTCGCGCTGCCCCTCATCCGCCCTCCGGGCACCTTCTCCCCGTGAACGGGGAGAAGGGATAGACGGCAAGATCGCGGCCATCTCGCCTCTCCTCGTTTACGGGGAGAGGATGCCGGCAGGCAGGTGAGGGGCGGCGCAGCGTCCAACCCGAATCAGTTCACGTCGTCGGGAAAGGTCGGCAGCGGCACGAATTCGACGCCGTCCTCGACGAGGCCGCGCGCCTCCTCGGCGCTCGCCTCGCCATAGATGCCGCGCGGCTCGACCTCACCGAAATGGATCTTGCGCGCCTCCTCGGCGAACTTGTCGCCGACATAGTCGGCGTTCTTCTTCGCTTCCTCGGCCATCGCCTTCAGCTTCGCCAGCGCCTTGCGCTGTTCCTCGCCCATGGCGAGCGCCATTTTGTCCTGCTTGCGCCCGGTCGAGACGGCCGGCGCCATCAGCGCCTTCTCGACCTTGACCGACTGGCAGACCGGGCAGGAGACCAGCCCCCGCGCCTGCTGCGCGGAAAAATCCTCGCCGTTGCGGAACCAGCCGTCGAAGGAATGGTCGTTGTCGCAGCAAAGCGAAAAGCGGATCATCGCGCGCCCGCCTCCCGCAGTTCCGCCTGCGCGGCGTGGACGACGCGGAATTCGCGCGCGTTCTTCAGGTTCGGTATCCGGGCCCGCGCCTGCGCCACCTCGGCCAGGTCGATGTCGGCGATCACCACGCCTGGCTCGTCATGGTCGGCCTCGGCTACGACACGACCCCACGGATCGACGATCAGCGAGTGGCCGTAGGTCTCGCGGCCGTCCTCGTGGCGCCCGCCCTGCGCCGCCGAGATGACGAACGCGCCGTTCTCGATGGCGCGCGCGCGTTGCAGCACGTGCCAGTGCGCCTCGCCGGTCTGGCGGGTGAAGGCGGCCGGCATCGTCAGTATCTGCGCGCCGGCCAGCGCCTGCGCCCGGAACAGCTGCGGAAAGCGCACGTCGTAGCAGATGCCGAGGCCGAGCCGCGCGAAATCGAGATCGACGACGACAGCGGCGTCGCCCGGCGTGTAGGCCGCCGATTCGCGCCAGCTCTCGCCATTGTCGAGATCGACGTCGAACATGTGGATCTTGTCGTAGGTTGCCAGCAGGCCGCCATCCGGGCCGAAGACGAAGGCGCGGTTGGCGATCTTGCCGTCGGCCCTCGCGATCGCGGTCGAGCCGAGATGGACGACGATGCCGAGTTCGGCCGCGAGCTTTGCTGCGGCGCGCTCGACCGGAT
>DAOMOI010000235.1:3911-4244 GCA_035444225.1 Aquamicrobium sp.
CGGCCCCTTGCGGCTTCAAGGTGGCGCGCAGCGCCGCCCGGTCGCGCATCAGCGCCCCGGTCATCTCCGGCGACTGCACGTAAGTCGCGCCCTTGGCCGCCGCCTCGCGCACCAGCGCCTCGAAGGCGGCGATGTTGCGCTCGACGCTCTGGCCCGAGCGCATCTGCAACGCGGCTATGCGGGTCGTCGCCATAGCGGGCTCCTATGCGCCGGCGAGCAGCGCGTCGAGCCTGCCTTCGCGGTCGAGCGCGTGCAGGTCGTCGCAACCGCCGACATGGGTGGAGCCGATGAAGATCTGCGGGAAGGTCGAGCGCCCGCCGGCCCGCGCGATCA
>DAOMOI010000236.1:0-4231 GCA_035444225.1 Aquamicrobium sp.
ACGAGGCTCACCACTCGCCGGAAGGCTCCGCCCCGTCGAAGATCTCGGCCAGACACCGCCGCGTTCCCTCGGTCGTGCCTTCCGGCAAGGCGTCGAGCGGGAAGAAGCCGGCTTCGGCGATCTCCATGTCGGGCCGCTTCGGCGCGGTCTGGCGGAAATGCTCGACCAGATAGAGCGCGACATGGTCGCGGCGGCTGGCATGGCGATTCAGATGCACCGACTTCGCCACCGGCGGGCCGGTGATCTCGATATTGCCCTCCTCGGCAAGCTCGCGGGCGAGCGCGGCAAGCGCGGTCTCGCCGACCTCGACGCCGCCGCCGGGAAGTTGCCACCCCGGCACATAGGTGTGGCGGATCAGGAACACGGCGCCCGCCGCCCGGTCGTGGACCACGCCGCGCACGCCGAATGTGATCGGCCGCCGCGCCAGGAACCACAGATGGAGCAGCCGCACCCGCAGCCGCAGCCACCGGCTGCGCGGCTCGAGGCGTGACGATCCCGCCCCGCTCATCGCCGCACGCGCCGCCGCTGGCACGGCGTCGCGTCCTGCGTTAGACAGGGATGATGTTCCGCCTCGCCCATCTTTCCGACGTCCATCTCGGCCCCCTGCCCGAAGTCGCCTATCGCGACCTCGTCTCCAAGCGCATCACCGGCTACATCAACTGGCGCCGCAACCGCAGCGCCGACCTGCGCGAAGGCGTCATCGACGCCATCGTCGCCGACGTGAAGACGGCGCGGCCCGACCACATCGCCGTCACCGGCGACCTGATGAACCTGGCGCTCGGCGGCGAGATCGAGCTGTCGCGGCTGTGGCTGGAGGCGCTCGGCGCGCCGCACGACGTCTCGGTCGTGCCCGGCAACCATGACGCCTATGTGCGCGGCGCGCTGGCGAAGGCCTGCGCAGCATGGAGCCCATACATGACCGGCGACAACGCCACCGGCCCGGCGCGGCCCGGCGCATTTCCCTATCTCCGGGTCCGGGGTTCCGTCGCCCTGATCGGCGTTTCCTCGGCCCGCGCCACGGCGCCCTTCATGGCCAGCGGCTTCTTCGGCGAGAGCCAGGCCGGCCGCCTGTCGCGCCTGCTCGACGAAACGCGAGAAAACGGCCTGTTCAGGGTCGTCATGATCCATCATCCGCCGGTCAGGGGCGCCGCGGCCGCGCACAAGCGGCTGTTCGGCATCGGCCGCTTCCAGGAGGTGATGCGCCGCCATGGCGCCGAGCTCGTGCTTCACGGCCACACGCATTTGCCGACGACCTATCGCATAGACGGGCGCGACGGCGCGGTTCCCGTCGTCGGCGTCGCCGCCGCCGGCCAGGCGCCGCGCGGCAAGCGCCCGCCCGGCCAGTACAACCTGTTCGCCATTTCGGGCGCGCCCGGCGCGTGGCGCATCGAGCTGACCCGGCGCGGCGTCTCCGAGATCAATGAGCACGTCCACGACATCGCCACCGAGACACTTGCCGGCTAGGCTGAAAGGCTCACAACGCGAAGCGCCCGGCCCAGTCGCCGGACAGGGCGAGGATCGCCGCGACGCCGACCAGCGCGCCCGCAACCACCACCAGAAGCGCCGTCAGGAAGGACGACTTTTCAGGCTTCGCCGCTTCGGTCTCGCCGGAAAGCCCGGTTGCAAGTCCAGCCGCCGGCATCGGGGCTTCCGCGCCCGCCGGCATCCGTTCCAGCGGGATCGGGTCGCCCTCCATGGCGCGGCGGCGCTCGACCATGCGCTCGGCGATATAGCGCGTCACCTGGTCGGCGACGGGCTTCATGTCGCTCGATTCGGCAAGCACGACGCGGCCGAGCCGCGTGTCGTGAAGGAAGCGATAGGTGCGGCGGTCGCGCGCCATGGTGACGTGCGCCACCGCGTCGATCCACAGCCGCGGCTGCGCGCCGGAGGAGATGACGAGGTCGAACCAGTCGTCCTCGACCGGCACCTCGGCGAAGACCGGCTTCAGCTCGTCGGCCAGCATCTCCAGCCGCGTGAGCTGCGCCTCGCGAATGTCGACCACGACGTCGTCGCGGTCGGCGAGCGCATTCTTGACCTCGCGGATGGTCGCGGCGAGCGGGCCTTCGCGCTCGCGGCTGCTGGTTTCCAGTGGTTCGCTCATTGCCTGCTCCGCCGCCTCGGGCCCATGGTTAAGCCACCGTTAACACAGACACCGGGCAAAATCACGGCAAAGCGACGCCGGCGCGTCGGTCGGCCCCCATCAACGGGCAAGACCGGCGGAACGGCGGATCAGGTCGAGCGTCTCGTCCGGCGCTTCCTCGGGCAGCATGTGGCCGAGATCGGGAAAGAGCCGCAACTCGAAGCCGGCCGGCAGGTCCTGCGCGTGGCGCGCGGGCAGCACGTTGTCGAGCCCGCCCCACGCCACCGTGGCCGGAATGGACAGCGCGGCCAGCCTGTCGCGCGGCAGCATGCCCTGCCGTCCGTCACGGGCGAGCCCGGCGGCCATCGCCTGCAATTTCTCCCGTCGTCCCGGCGCGGCGCGCTCAGTGATGAGCCCCCCCGCAAGTCCCTCCGGCACGGCCGAGAACCAGCCGAACATCGCTTCGAGGCATGCTTCCAGAACGGCCTCGTCGGCCGCCGCCGCATAGCGGATCAGCAGGCGCTGGTTGATTTCCGGCCCGAAGCCGCCGGGCGCGAGCAGCGTCAGCGACGCCACCCGCTGCGGTTCGATCAGCGCCATCAGCGCCGCGACCGCCCCGCCCATCGAGTGGCCGACGAGGTGGGCGCGGTCGATGCCGCGCGCGGCGAGATCGGCAAGGATGGCGCTGGCCGCGACCTTGGGCGGCCCGGCATCGGGAAAGTCGTATGAGCCGCCATGGCCGGGCAGGTCGTAGGCGAGCACCGCCGTCTCGCGGCCGAGCCGCTCCGCAATGCCCGCCCAAACGGCATGGCTGGCGCCGAAGCCGTGCAGCAGCACGACCGGAATCCCCTCGCCCACTCCCCATTCCTTCACGAACAGCGCCATGCCTTGCCCTCCCCGGCCTTTCCAGCGTCAGCGGCCGAGCACGCGATTGGCCGCCGACACCACCGCCTCGAGCGAGGCGGCGACGATGTTGGTGCTGATGCCGACGCCGAACAGCCGGCCGCCCGGATGCTCCATCTCGACATAGGACACGGCGGCCGCGTTGGAGCCGCGCTGGAGCGAGTGCTCGGAATAGTCGAGCACCGACATCTCGATGCCCAGATGCCGCGACAGCGCGTCGACGAAGCCGTCCACCGGCCCGGTGCCCGTGCCGGTGATGGTGATTTCCTTGCCGTTGTCGACGATGACCGCCTCGAGGATGCGCCGGCCCTTCTGCCCGGTATCCGGAAAGGTGTGGTGGTCGACGAACTTCAGTCGCGCCCCCGGCTGCTCGACATAGACCTCCTGGAACCGCTCATGGATGCGCGCGGCCGGCACTTCCTTGCCCTCGGCGTCGGTGATGTTCTGGATGTCCTGGCTGAACTCGACCTGCAGGTTGCGCGGCAGGTTCAGGCCGTAATCGGCCTGCAGCACATAGGCGATGCCGCCCTTGCCCGACTGCGAGTTGATGCGGATGATCGCCTCGTAGCTGCGGCCGACATCCTGCGGGTCGATCGGGAGGTACGGCACTTCCCACTGCGGCTTGTTGGCGGTCTTGATCGCCTTCATGCCCTTGTTGATCGCGTCCTGGTGCGAGCCGGAGAAGGCGGTGTAGACCAGCTCGCCGACATAAGGATGGCGCTCGGCGATCTTCATCTGGTTGGAATATTCGTACACGTCCTTCATGCGGTTGATATCGGTGCAGTCGAGCAGCGGGTCGATGCCTTGCGTGTACATGTTGAGCGCCAGCGTCACGACATCGACATTGCCGGTGCGCTCGCCATTGCCGAACAGCGTGCCCTCGACACGGTCCGCGCCCGCCATCAGGCCCAGTTCGGTCGCGGCGATGCCGGTGCCGCGGTCGTTGTGCGGATGCAGCGAGATGATCAGGTTGTCGCGGTTGTCGAGATGGCGGCACATCCATTCGATCTGGTCGGCATAGATGTTGGGCGTCGCCATCTCCACCGTCGAGGGCAGGTTGACGATCAGCTTGTGCTCGGGCGTCGGCCTGATGATCTCGGCGACGGCGTTGCAGATCTCCAGCGCCACCTCCAGCTCCGTGCCGGTGAAGCTCTCCGGCGAATACTGGAAGCGATAGCCGCCACCCGCCTTTTCCGCCATGTCGACGATCATCTTGGCCGCGTCGGTGGCGATCTGCTTGATGCCGGC
>DAOMOI010000237.1:0-4221 GCA_035444225.1 Aquamicrobium sp.
CATGATCACCGCATCGACCGATCGGCCGAAATAGCCGGCGAGGACGCCGAGGGTGATGCCGATGGTCCCGGAGAGCGCGACGGTGGCGAGACCGACGGCGAGCCACTGGACGCGGCCGAGCCGCTCGCCGAGCAGCAGGGCGCCGAGCAGCACCGTCACCAGCGGGTTGATGTAGTAGCCGAGCGCGCCCTCCACCGTGCGCTCGACGGCGATGGCCCAGATGTAGATGCCCCAGTTGATCGAGATGATCGCCGCCGTCAGCGCCGCCATCGCCAGCGTACGCGGCGAGCGCAGCGCCGCCTTGATGTCGGCGGTGCGTCCCAGCGCCAGCAGAACCGCGCCCGCCACCGGCACCGACCAGAGGACGCGGTGGACGACGACCTCGGCCGGCGAGATGTGCGACACCGCCTTCATGTAGAGCGGCAGCACGCCCCACATGAGATAGGCCGACAGCGCATAGAGGAAGCCGCGCGTCGCGCCGGCCTCGTCCCGCTGCGATTGTCCGGCGGCTTCGGTCGCGGCGCCGTGCGCCGGGTTGGCTTCTTCGTGCATGGCGGGGTCCATCCGTTTCGCCGCCGCTTATCGCCGGGATTCGCGCGCCGCGAATTACGCCACGGATGCGAGCCGATGAGCCAGAGCGGCCAAAGTCCTATGCGGCATTGGCCGCAGTGGCCTCGCGGTTCCTGACGAGCTTGTAGACGATGGCGTCCATCAGCGCCTGGAACGAGGCGTCGATGATGTTTTCCGAGACGCCGACCGTCCACCAGCGCGCGCCGGCGGCGTCGCGCGATTCGATCAGCACGCGGGTGATCGCGTCGGTGCCGCCATTGAGGATGCGCACCTTGAAATCGACCAGCGCCATGTCGGCGATCTCGTCCTGATAGCGGCCGAGATCCTTGCGCAGCGCGATATCGAGCGCGTTGACCGGGCCGTCGCCCTCGGCCACCGACATGCGCTGCTCGCCGTCGATGGTCAGCTTGACGACCGCCTCCGAGACCGTGCGCAGATTGCCGTTGGCGTCGTGGCGGCGCTCGACCATGCAGCGGAAGGAATCGACCTCGATGAAGACGGGCACGGTGCCGAGCGTGCGCCGGGCGAGCAGCTCGAAGCTGGCGTCCGCCCCCTCATAGGCATAGCCTTCGGCCTCGCGCTCCTTGACCAGCGAAATCAGCGTGTCGAGGCGCGGATCGTCCTTCGCAACGGCGATGCCGCGCCGCTTCAACTCGGCGATGAAGTTCGACTTGCCGCCCTGGTCGGAGACCATGACCTTGCGGCTGTTGCCGACCGTTTCCGGCGGCACGTGCTCGTAGGTCTGCGGCTCCTTCAGCAGCGCCGAGGCGTGGATGCCGGCCTTGGTGGCGAAGGCCGAGGCGCCGACATAAGGCGCCTGCGGCTCCGGCGCGCGGTTCAGCAACTCGTCGAAGGCGTGCGACAGCCGCGAGATGCCGGCCAGCGCCTCACGCGAGATGCCGGTGTCGAACCGCCCGGCGAAAGCGGGCTTCAGCATCAGCGTCGGCACGATGGTGACGAGATCGGCATTGCCGCAGCGTTCGCCGATGCCGTTCAACGTGCCCTGCACCTGCCGCGCGCCGGCCTCCACCGCCGCCAGCGAATTGGCCACCGCCTGGCCGGTATCGTCATGGGCGTGGATGCCGAGGCGGCTGCCCGGGATGCCGGAGGCGATCACCGTGGCCACGATCTCGCGCACTTCCGAAGGCAGGGTGCCGCCATTGGTGTCGCACAGCACGATCCAGCGTGCCCCGGCGGCGAAGGCGGCGCGGGCGCAGGCGAGCGCATAGTCGGGATTGGCCTTGAAGCCGTCGAAGAAATGCTCGCAATCGACCATCGCCTCCTTGCCGGCCGCGATCGCTGCCGCGACGGACGCTTCTATCGCCTCGAGGTTCTCCTCGTTGGTGCAGCCGAGCGCGACGCGGACGTGATAGTCCCAGCTCTTGGCGACGAAGCAGATCGCATCGGCCGGGGTGGAAAGCAGCGCGGCGAGGCCGGGATCGTTGGAGGCGGAGACGCCGGCGCGCTTGGTCATGCCGAAGGCCGCGAACTTCGCCCGCTCCGTCCGCTTCTCGCGGAAGAAGGCGGTGTCGGTCGGGTTGGCGCCCGGATAGCCGCCCTCGACATAGTCGAAGCCGAATGCGTCGAGCATGCGCGCGATGACGATCTTGTCCTCGACCGAGAAATCGACGCCCGGCGTCTGCTGGCCGTCGCGCAGGGTCGTGTCGAACAGATAGATTCGCTCTTTTCCGGTCATGCCGCCCCCCCCGTGCCGCGCGACGGATTCCCTGATCTGTCCGTCCTCGCTCGCTTCGCCGCTGCGGTCGGACGGGCTGCGCAGGGTCGTGTCGAACAGATAGATTCGCTCTTTTCCGGTCATGCCTTGTCCCCGCCCTTGTTCCCCATAGGCCAGCTTTCGGTGTCGTGGTCGGGGTGCTGGTAGCTGACGATGGAGGCGAGGAAGGCCGCCGCCTGCACATCATCGGCGGTAACGCGCGCGGGCAGCGCGGCAATCGCATCGACGTAAGGCAGCTTGCCCTCGACGCCGAACTGGATGGTGGGCGCGATCTCCTGCGGCCGGTCGAAAGCGCCGATGGCGAGCGCGATCCCGTCCGGCGCCTCATAGGTCAGCGGCGTGCCGCATTCGGCGCAGAAGCCACGGCTGACATGGTTGGACGAGCGGAACCGCTTCGGCGCGCCGCGCGTCCAGACAAGCCCGCCCTCGGGCGCGGTGGCGAGCGGCGCGTAGAAGCTGCCGAATGCCTTCTGGCACATGCGGCAATGGCAGATCGAGGCGTTCGCCAGCGCGCCCTCGATCCGGAAGCGCACCGCGCCGCACTGGCAGCCGCCGGTATAGACCGGCCTGTTGTCGAGGCTCATGGCTTCGGCCTCTGCGTTAAACGGCTGACGGGATGATTCCGGTTCATCGGGTAGCTCATTGATCTGGCTGCCTTTCTCGCGGCTATTCGGGTCTGTGGCAGACCGCCTCGATATTGTTGCCGTCGGGATCGAGCACGAACGCGCCATAATAGTGCTCATGATAGTGCGGGCGCGGGCCGGGCGCGCCATTGTCGCGGCCGCCGGCGGCGAGCGCCGCGGCGTGGAACGCATCGACTTCGGCGCGGCTTGACGCCGTGAAGGCATAGTGACGGCCGGGCCCCGGCTCGCCGCCCTCGTGCAGCCAGAAATCCGGCTTGTCGCGGCCGTAGCCGCCGACTTTCGCGCCGTCGGTGAACTCCTCCGGCACCATGTAGAGCAGCGTCGCCCCGAGCGGGACGAACGCGGCATCGTAGAAGGCTTTCGCCTTCGTCCAGTCCGTCACCACGATTCCCGCATGGTCGATCATCGCTTCACCTCCCAGGTCGTGACCCGCTCGCCGGTCGCCGGGTCCTTGCCGTCCTTCAGCTGGACGCCCTTTTCCAGCAGCTCGCCGCGGATGCGGTCGGCCTCGGCCCAGTTCTTCTGCGCGATCAGCGCGAGGCGCTTTGCGACGAAGGCAGCGACGTCGATGTCGGTTTCCAGTTCCGACAGATCGAGGCCGATCAGCGCGGCGGCCGCCATCAGCGCGGACGGGTCGAGGTCGCTGCTATTCATCAGGCGCAGATATTCGGCCATGTCGAGGTCGTCGCCCAGCGCGGCGACGAAGGCGGGGTCGACCGCACCCGCTTTCGCGCCCGCCGCGCGGCGGCGCCATTTGGCGATCAGCGCGGCGGCCTCCTCCAGCTTGCGCACGGAAAAGTCGATCGGCTCGCGGTAATGCGTCATCAGCATGGCCAGCCGCAGCACCTCGCCCGGCCATTTGCGGCCGCCGAATTTTTCGGTAGCGAGCAGCTCGTGGATGGTGACGAAGTTGCCCTCCGACTTCGACATCTTCCTTCCCTCGACCTGAAGGAAACCGTTGTGCATCCACACCCGCGCCATGCGCCCGGTGCCGAGCGCGCAGCAGGACTGGGCGATCTCGTTCTCGTGGTGCGGGAAGACGAGGTCGATGCCGCCGCCATGGATGTCGAAGACGTTCTTCTCGGGATCGTCGCAGGCAAGGCCGCCGCCGAAAGGCTCGAGCAGCTTGGCCATCGACATGGCCGAGCACTCGATGTGCCAGCCGGGACGGCCCAGCCCCTCGATGCCCGCGGGCGACGGCCAGCCGGGTTCCCCCGCCTTCGACGGCTTCCACAGCACGAAATCCATCTCGTCGCGCTTGTAGGAGGCGAC
>DAOMOI010000238.1:0-4201 GCA_035444225.1 Aquamicrobium sp.
GCATGTTCTCGCCCTCGTAGAAGCAATCGACCGGACAGACCTCGACGCAGTCCATGTACTTGCACTTGATGCAGTTGTCCGTGACCACATAGGTCATCGCCGGCTCCCCGCGCCGCCCGCGCGTCAAAGATTGATTGCAAATCTATCTTATTTGCTGCGGTGCACCGACGCAAGCGCAAATGGCTTGCACGCATGCCGCTTTCGCGCCCCTTGGCAGGCACATCCCGGAGGCTGCGACATAATCTTCATTGACAATATATCTTTTAGGTGGAACTTTTTCCCCGCTGGCGGACGCCGCGTCCCGGCACGGCCGACGGAGGAGCCGATGAGCAACCCGCAACCCCGCCCCCCGACGGGCGAGAACGGAGAAGAGACCATGACGGACGAACGCACGCCTGCCGCGCCCCGCCCCGACGAAGGGCGCGACGTGAGCACCCTCCTGCCGATGCTCATCGGCGGCCTCGTGCTCATCACCATCGGCATGATCGCCATCGCGATCGCCGTGTAGCCTACGGCGGACCTCAAGACTCGCTACCCCGCTCGCCATCATCCCGGCCAAGGGCGCGCGGCGCCCGCCAAACCGGAATTCATTGGCCACGGGGTCGTCGATCACCGTCCGGTGGTCCTCGGTCGCGCTGCTCAATAGATCACGGATAACCTCCGCTTCGCTTCAGCTTCCGGGATGGCGCAGGAGATATCTCGACAGGGGTAGAGGGACGATTTCCTCCGAGCCGGTCATGTCCGCCCGCGCGACGCTCGCCCCGGCAACTCGCCGGCTTCGAACAGCCGGATCGTACCGTACTCGCCGTCATAGCCGGGGTTGCGGATCACGCGGCCCTGCCGCAGCCGGCTCACCGCCTCGCCGAGCAGCGGCGAGTTGCGCGCCACGTCCTCGACGGGCATTTCGCCGAGCAGGTCGAGTTCCGGTCCGAGCGCGGCGAGCGTGTCGGCATAGGCCGCCGCCACCGCCTTGGAGCCGGGGCCAACCCCGGCGATCTCGGACAGGATTTCCGGCAGCGGCACAAGGCTCTCCACCGCGCCGTCCGTTTCCACCACGCCCGGCCCGTCGCGGTCGGCCAGCGCCTCGATGCGGTGCGCCACGCCCACGGTGACCGGCCGCCCGCACACCGGGCAGCGGCCGCCGAGCGCCAGCGTCTCCTTCGGCGTCAGCCGCACGCCGCAGGCGCGGTGGCCGTCCATGTGGTACTTGCCTTCCTCAGGGAAGAACTCGACCGTGCCGACATAGCCCTCGCCCGTCTCGAGCGCGTGGCGGATGGCGAAATAGTCGGGCGCGCAGGAAAAGCGCGTCGCCTCGCGCCCGAGCTTCGCCGGTGAATGGGCGTCGGAATTGGAGACGAGCCGGTAGCGGTCGAGCGACGAGACGCGCCGGTTCATCGCCGGGTCGGAGGACAGGCCAGTCTCGACCGCGAAGATGTGCGGCGCGAGGTCGCCATAGCAATCGGCGATCGAATCGAAGCCCGATTTCGAGCCCATCGCCGCGAACCACGGCGTCCAGATATGCGCCGGCACCAGATAGCAGTCCGGGCCCGATTCCAGCGCGATCTCCAGGAGGTCGCGCGAATCGAGGCCGAGGATCGGCCGCCCGTCGGAGGCGATGTTGCCGATGCGCGCCAGCTTTTCCGCCAGCCGGCCGGCGCTGGCGAGGTCGGGCGCGTAGATCAGGTGGTGCACCTTCCGCGTCTTGTCGCCCTTCTTGTAGATGGTCGAGATCTCGGTCGACAGCATGAAGCGCACGGGCCGCCGGCAGGCGGGCGGCAGCATCGCGTCGAGCGCCGCCTCGATCTCCGGTCGCAGGCGGAAGAGGCCGGCATTGTCGGGCACCAGTTTCTCGCTGATCTCGGCCAGCCACCCGGGATGCACGCAATCGCCGGTGCCGACGACACCGATGCCCTTGCGCGCTGCCCACAGGTAAAGGTGCTCCAGGTCGAGGTCCCTGCTGGTGGCGCGGGAGTGTTTCGAATGGACGTGGAGATCGGCGATGAAGGTCATGATGGAAGTCCGGCGCGGTCGTTGCGGCCGGCTTCCTCTCTTGTAGCCGCTTCGATGGGGGAATGCAAAACCCCGCCGGCTCAGGCGTCGGGCGCGGCCTCGTCGTCGGCATCCTGCTGGTCGTCGAACAGCACGCGCTCGGCCGCGCCGTCCAAGTCCTCGTACTGGCCGCTCCTGACCGCCCACAGGAACGCGACCAGCGCCAGCGCGCCGAGGAACAGCGCCACCGGGATGAGGTAGATGAGCATGCTCATCCGCGCTTGCTCCCCAGCCGCAGGGCATTGGCGATGACGACGATCGAGGAGGTCGACATGGCGACCGCCGCGATCAGCGGCGTGACGTAGCCGAAAATGGCGACCGGCACGGCGAAGAGATTGTAGACGATGGCCAGCGCCACGTTCTGGCGCACCAGCCGGCCGGCGCGGCGCGAAATGTCGAGCGCGACCGGAACCGCAGACAGGCTCTCGCGCAGGAAGACGAAATCGGCGGCGTTGCGGCCGATGTCGGCGGCCGTAGCCGGCGCCATCGACACATGCGCCGCGCCCAGCGCCGGCGCGTCGTTGAGCCCGTCGCCGACCATCAGCACCTTGCGGCCCTCTCGCGCAAGCGCCTCGATGCGCGCCACCTTGCCGGCCGGCATCAGGTTGGCCTCGACATGGGCGATTGCGAGCCGGTAGGCAACGCGGCGGCAGGCGCTCTCCGTGTCGCCCGACAGCATCTCGACGGGCCCCAGCCTGTCCTCGATCTCGGCGATGGTCTCCTTGGCGTCGGCGCGGATCGCGTCCTCGAATGCGAAGCGGGCCAGTACCTCGCCCGCGCCGTCGCCCGCGGCCCAGCCGGCGCGGCCGAGCCGCCACAGGCTGCCGCCCGCGCGGCCCTCGATGCCGAGGCCGGGCTTCTCCGCCAACGCCTCGAACACCGGCCCCCTGCCTTCGTCGTAGAGCGCCACCGCCTGCGACAGCGGATGGCGCGAATGGGCGCCGAGCGCGGCCGCCGCCTCAAGCGCCTCGGTCGAGATGGAAGCGGCGTTGACGAGGCGCGGATGGCCGAGCGTCAACGTGCCGGTCTTGTCGAAGACGGCGACGTCCGCCTCCGCCAGCCGCTCCATGGCCCCGCCGTCGCGCACCATGACGCCGTGCTCGAACAGGCGGCGCGCGGCCACGACCTGCACGATGGGCACGGCAAGGCCGAGCGCGCACGGGCAGGTGATGATCAGGACGGCGATGGCGACGGTGATGGCCTGATGCCAGTCGCCGCCCGTATAGGCCATCCAGCCGAGGAAGGTGGCAAGGGCGGTCAGATGCACCACCGGCGCATAGGCTGACGAAACCCGGTCGGCGATGCGGCGGTAGCGGGCGCGGCCGCCCTCGGCCGCCTCCATCATCCGCAGCATCTCGGCGAGGAAGGAATCGTCGGCTTTCGCCGCAGCGATCAGCGTCAGCGGCCCGGTCAGGTTGAGCGTGCCGGCCTGGATGGCGTCGCCTTGGCCGACCTGCTGCGGCGCGCTCTCGCCCGTCACCAGCGAGCGGTCGATGTCGGACGCGCCCTTTTCGACCCGCGCATCGACCGGGATGCGCTCGCCCGCGGCGACGAGGATGCGCATGCCCGGCTCGATCTCGCCGAGCGGGCGATAGTCGCGCCGGCCGTCCGCATCCTCGACCAGCGCGCCGCGTGGGGCGAGCCGCGCCAGCCCGCGCACGGCCGTGCGCGCCCGCTCGCGCATCACATGGTCGAGCGTGCGCCCGATCAGCAGGAAGAACAGCAGCGTCACCGAGGCGTCGAAATAGGCGTGCTTGCCGCTGTGTATCGTCTCGTAGAGGCTCAGGGCGTAGGCCATGGTGATGCCGATGGCGATCGGCACGTCCATGTTCATGCGCCCGTGCTTCAGCACGCTCCACGCCGAGCGGTAGTAGATGCGGCCGGCGAAGATCATCGCCGGCAGCGCGATCAGCGCCGAGACCCAGTGGAACAGGTCGCGCGTCGCCCCTTCCGCCCCCGACCACACCGAGACCGATAGAAGCATGATGTTGCCGGCGGCAAAGCCCGCCACGGCGACGGCGACCAGCAGTTCGGACAGCGTGCGGTCCTTGCGGCCTTCCGGCTCGTCGAACACGGTCGGCGCGTAGCCGAGCCGCGCCAGCGTCGCCACCACCGGCGGCAGCTTGTTCCCGCGCCAGCGCACGGTGACGCG
>DAOMOI010000239.1:0-4199 GCA_035444225.1 Aquamicrobium sp.
GCCGTGGCGCTGGCCAAGACCATCTGACGGGCCGATGTTCCGACCCCTTCTCCATCGGACGGCGCGCTGGCGCGCCCTTGAAGGGGAAGGGATGGAACACCTGGCCCTCGGGCCGGCCAACGGCGAAAGCGGTGCGGCGATCCGCGCCGACAGCGTCGTGATCGGAAGCCGGGGCGGCAGGCCTTACGGCCTGCGCTACCGGATCGTCTGCGACGCGGGATGGCGGGTTCTGTCATTCGCCATCGAAACCGTGGACGGGCAGAGCCTTCGTCTCCGGTCGAACGCCGAAGGCCGCTGGCGCGACAACGGCGGCCGCCCGCTGCCGCGTTTCGACGGCTGCATCGACATCGACCTGGCCGGAACCCCGTTCACCAACACCCTGCCCATCCGCCGGCTGAACATTGCGCCGCAATCGGGCACGGCGAAGCTGACCATGCTCTACGTGCCCTTCGACACGTTCGAGCCCGTGACCGACGGCCAGCGCTATACCTGCCTCGTGGAAGACAGGCTCTACCGCTACGAGGCCGAGGATCGCAGCTTTACCGCCGACCTGCCCGTGGACGAGGACGGGCTCGTGACCGACTATCCTTCGCTTTTTGAGCGTCTATGACCGGAGAAGTTTGATGGCTTTCAGGACCCTCGATGATCTCGCAGACATTGCCGGCAAGCGCGTGCTTGTCCGCGTCGATCTCAACGTCCCGGTCAAGGACGGCAGGGTCACGGACGCGACGCGCATCGAGCGCGTCGCGCCCACCATCACCGAGCTTTCGGCCAAGGGCGCCAAGGTCGTCCTGCTCGCCCATTTCGGCCGGCCGAAGGGCGCGCCCGATCCCGACCAGTCGCTGGCGCCGATCGCCAAGGCTGCTTCCGAGGCACTCGGCCGCCCGGTCGCCTTCGCTTCCGACTGCATCGGCGAGCCGGCGGCAAAGGCCGTGGCGGCGATGAAGGACGGCGACGTCCTGCTGCTCGAAAACACCCGCTTCCACAAGGGCGAGGAAAAGAACGAGCCGGATTTCGTCGCCGCGCTCGCCGCCAATGGCGACCTCTACGTCAATGACGCCTTCTCGGCCGCCCACCGCGCGCACGCCTCGACGGAAGGGCTGGCGCGGATGCTGCCCTCCTATGCCGGACGCTCGATGCAGGCGGAGCTGGAGGCGCTCGAAAAGGGCCTCGGCCAGCCGGCCCGGCCCGTCGCCGGCCATCGTCGGCGGCGCCAAGGTCTCGACCAAGATCGACCTCCTGACCAATCTGGTCGGCAAGGTCGACGCGCTGGTCATCGGCGGCGGCATGGCCAACAC
Source organism: Aquamicrobium sp. (assembly GCA_035444225.1). Classification (GTDB taxonomy): domain Bacteria; phylum Pseudomonadota; class Alphaproteobacteria; order Rhizobiales; family Rhizobiaceae; genus Aerobium. The sequence goes on from DAOMOI010000239.1 coordinate 1,299, forward strand.
CTTTTTGGCCGCGCAAGGAGTCGATGTCGGCAAGTCGCTTTGCGAGCACGACCTCGCCGATACGGCGCGCGCGATCATGGCGAAGGCGAAGGAAACCGGTTGCGCCATCGTGCTGCCGTCCGACGCGGTGGTAGCCAAGGAATTCAAGGCCAACGCCGACAACGAGACGGTTGCCACCGACGCCGTGCCCGCCGACGGCATGATCCTCGATGTCGGCCCGGCAACGGTCGAGGCGGTGAAGGGCTGGATCGGCAAGGCCCGCACGCTGGTGTGGAACGGCCCTCTCGGCGCGTTCGAGATCGAGCCGTTCGACCGCGCCACCGTCGCGGCCGCTAGGTTCGCGGCCGGGCAGACGAAGGCCGGAAAGCTCGTCTCCGTCGCCGGCGGCGGCGACACGGTGGCCGCGCTCAACCATGCCGGCGTGGCCGACGACTTCACCTATATCTCCACCGCCGGCGGCGCCTTCCTCGAATGGATGGAAGGCAAGGAACTGCCGGGCGTCACCGCGCTTTCCCGCTGAGGACAAGCCCGCCCGGGACGAATGACGGCCGCGGCACGGACGCGCGGCCGTTTACCCTCTTAAACAATTGAAATCGTTTCAATCGATTCGAGCGGCCGCCTCGCATTCCGTTCGTTTGCCGCATCTGCTAAGCGGCCTTCAAACACGAACAGGAGGCATGACATGAGCGAGCGCCGCAACGACACCGTGACCGCAATGGCCGAGCAGGCCGCCAACAAGGACGGCTTCATCGCCGCGCTCGACCAGTCGGGCGGGTCCACGCCCAAGGCGCTCAAGCTCTACGGCGTCGACGAGGGCGCCTGGTCGAACGAGACGGAGATGTTCGACCTGATCCACCAGATGCGCGCGCGCATCATCAAGTCGCCCGCCTTCACCGGCGACAAGGTCATGGGCGCGATCCTGTTCGAGCAGACCATGGACCGCGACATCGACGGCGTGCCGACGGCGCAATATCTGTGGGAGAAGCGCGGCGTCGTGCCGTTCCTGAAAGTGGACAAGGGCCTCGCCGACGAGAAGGACGGCGTCAAGCTGATGAAGCCGATGCCCGCCCTCGACGCGCTGCTCGAGCGCGCCGTCGCCAAGGGCGTGTTCGGCACCAAGATGCGCTCGGTGATCGACGCGGCCAACCCCGCCGGCATCGCGGCGAACGTCGCCCAGCAGTTCGAGGTCGGCAACCAGATCCTCGGCCATGGCCTCATGCCGATCATCGAGCCGGAAGTGACGATCTCGATCGCCGACAAGGCGGAAGCCGAGGAGATCCTGCTCGCCGAGATCGGCAAGCAGCTCGACACCGTGCCGGCGGGAAAGCAGGTCATGCTCAAGCTGACGCTGCCGACCAGGGCGAACCTCTACAAGCCCCTGATCGACGATTCGCGCGTCATGCGCGTGGTCGCGCTGTCGGGCGGCTATTCCCGCGACGACGCCAACGCGATGCTGGCGAAGAATGCCGGCATGATCGCCAGCTTCTCGCGCGCGCTGACCGAGGGTCTTTCCGCCAAGCAGAGCGATGCCGAGTTCAACGCCGTGCTCGCCGCGGCCATCGACAGCATCTTCGAGGCGTCCCGCACCTGAATCGCATCTTGCGTCCCGGCCGCCTCTCGCGGCCGGGCCGTCAGTTCCCGTGGCTAATAAGCACGGTCAGCGAGACCGCGGCGATGGCGATGACCGCCAGCTTCCAGAAGTCGCCGCGCCGCTTCAGCCCCGGCAGGCCGAGCGGCTTGATGAGGTGGGCGATCATCAGGCCGACGACCAGCAGGGAAAACATCTTGGTCATCGGCGCGGCCCACGGCGTCCCGGTTTCTTCGTCGCCCGTTTGAGCAGCAACCTTGACTCCTGTCAAAGCGGGACGGACGTTACGAGGTAGTTATCGAGGTAGTTATCGAGACACGCGCCGCCGGCAGAGGAGCCGGCGAGCGGGCGAAGGGAGGAAGAGCGATGGCGTCACGCTATGCAGAGGTCTATGCCGGCTGGAAGGCCGACCCGGAACGGTTCTGGGCGGAAGCCGCCAGGGCGATCGACTGGGTATCGCCGCCGACGAAGATCTTCGATCCCGGTGAGGGCGTTTACGGCCGCTGGTTCGTCGATGGCGTCTGCAACACCTGCTTCAACGCCGTCGACCGCCATGTCGAGGCCGGGCGCGGCGACCAGCCCGCCGTCATCTACGACAGCCCGATCACCGGCAGGAAGAAGAGCTTCACCTATTCGCAGCTCCGCGACGAAGTGACGGCGCTCGCCGCCGTGCTACGCGCTCAAGGCGTGGGCAAGGGCGACCTCGTCATCATCTACATGCCGATGGTGCCGGAGGCGCTGTTCGCCATGCTGGCCTGCGCGCGGCTCGGCGCCGTTCATTCGGTGGTGTTCGGCGGCTTCGCCGCGCGCGAACTGGCCACCCGCATCGACGATTCGAAGCCGAAGCTGATCGTCTCCGCCTCCTGCGGCATCGAGCCGGGCCGCGTCGTCGCCTACAAGCCGCTGCTCGACGGGGCGATCGCCATGGCCGCGCACAAGGTGGAGCGGTGCGTCATCCTGCAACGCCCCGAGCAGCCCTGCGAACTGACCCCCGGCCGCGACATCGACATGGGCGAGGCGGTCGAGGCCGCCAAGGCTTCCCGAACGCAGGTGGAGTGCGTGCCCGTCGCCGCCACCGATCCGCTCTACGTCCTCTATACCTCCGGCACCACCGGCCAGCCCAAGGGCGTGGTCCGCGACAATGGCGGCCACATGGTGGCGCTGAAGTGGACGATGGAGAACGAGTACGGCATCAAGCCGGGCGAGGTGTTCTGGGCCGCTTCCGACGTCGGCTGGGTGGTCGGCCATTCCTACATCGTCTATGCGCCGCTGCTCCACGGCGCCACCACCATCGTCTTCGAGGGCAAGCCGGT
>DAOMOI010000240.1:0-4197 GCA_035444225.1 Aquamicrobium sp.
CGTAGAGGCCGAAGCGGTCGCGCCAGTCGAGTTCGACCGGCGGCGCGGCGAGGAAGAGCGGCCCGGCGAAATTCGTCGTGTCGAGCTTTGCGCCGGCCATCGCCTCGAGCGCCGACGTCTCCGCCAGCTCGTGGGTCAGCGCGCCCGCGCCCTTGTCGCTGGAGGGCAGGAAATCGACCATGCCCGAGATCGTCGTCGCCAGATGCTCGACCGGGAAGCGCGTGATCGGCCGGATGCCGGAGCTGCCGGCAGTCAGCGCCGCCCAGTTGTCGGCGACCCCCTGGCCGAGCGAGGTGACGACGCCGACGCCGGTGACGGCGACGACGGGCCTGCCCATATGGTCGGTGGTGCGTGCCATGTCCGCTTGCCTTTCGTCCTCAGGCTTTTGCCACGAGGGCGGCGCCCTCGAAGCGGCGATACCCCACGGCCGTCGCCAGCGCCGCCTGCGGCGCGCCCTCGGCAGTCGCCTCGTTTTCGGGGTCGAAGGCGGGGTAGGGCGCTCCGTTATGGATGGCGAGCGCGGCAAGCGCGACGGCGAAGGGGAACTGCGCCTCCTTCATGTGCCCCGTCAGCGACGAGAAGCCGCGCACGGCGAAGTCGCCGGCGGCCGAGAGCGCCGAACGCTCCGCCCCGGTCGCGGCATGCGCGCCGGACGCGCCGGAGAGCGCCAGAAGCCGCCCCTTCGGCGCTTCGAGCGCCCGCACGAGGCCGGAGATCGCCTCGCTGAGATTGCCCTGCTCGCGCCGGGCGCGTCCCGATTCGATCCTGTCGATGACGGCATAGGCGTTGCGGCCGCGCGCCTCGGCATGGGCGCGCGATTCCAGAACGAGAAAGGCCGCGCCCGAGCCGGTGATGACGCCGCCGCCGTCGTTCGACGCCCGCTTCCACACCGATTTCCACCGCTTGCGGTGCAAAAGGCCGCCGAGCTCGTAGCCGAGCAGCATGTCGGGGTGTTCGGTCTGGAATGCCCCGCCGACGAGCGCGTGGCTCGACTGGCCGGCGCGGATGCGCGCGGCCGCAGTCTCCACCGCCGCCACGCCCGCGCCTTCCTCGCCCATGAAGGTGCGCGACGAGCCCGTCACCTTGTGGACGATGGAGATGTTGCCGGCGAGAAGGTTGGAAAGCTGGGCCAGGAACAGCGTCGGCCGCAGCTCGGTGGTCAGCTTCTCGTTCAGGAGCAGCTCGCGGTCGTTGCGCGTGCGGCCGGCGTCGAGGATGCCCTGATCGACGGCGCTGTCGCGCTCGCCGCCGCCGGCGGCCACGATCATGTCCATGGTCGCGAGCAGGGCCTCGTCGCCCTTGATGCCGGCATCGTCGAGCGCCAGCCCGGCGGTATAGGTACCGAGACGCTGCCACGTCTCCATCTGGCGCTGGTCGCCACGCTTCGGGATCTGGAGGCTCCAGTCGATCTCGGGCAGCGGATGCACCGTATAGGGCATGAAGCGGTCGGCCTCGATGACGGGCTTCGCGCCCGGCGCCGACAGGACCTGCCAGTGCCGGTCCGCCCCCTCGCCGAGCGAGGAGACGAGGCCGATACCCGTGACGACGACATCGTTGGCGCTCATGCTGGCCTCACCGGGCGGTTCTCAAGGATCGGGCGGCGTTCAGCCGGCGTTCTTGGCGGCGACGAGGCCGTCGATCTTGGAGCACAGGTTCTCCATGACGAAATACTCCTCGGCCGGAGCCTTGCCGTCATTGACTTCCTGCGTCCACTTCTCGAGCGGCACCTTGATGCCGAATTCCTTGTCGATGGCGAAGACGATGTCGAGGAAGTCGAGGCTGTCGATGCCCAGATCGTCGATCGTGTGGCTCTTGGGCGTGATGGTGTCGCGGTCGATCTCGCTCGTCTCGGCGATGATGTCGGCGACTTTGTCGAATGTCGTGGTCACGGTTCTTCCCTCGATGGTCGGGGTGGCTTTTCGGCTATGGCGGCTGTCTAGTCGGTTTTTGGCGGCAGGAAAAGGGCACGGACCAAAAACCCGCCCGCCGGGCCGCGTCAGTTGAAGACGATGCGGCCGATCACGGCGAGGCCGTCGTCTCGGGGCGCGACGATGACGGCCTCGCCCTCGCGCGCCCGGACGCCGGCAAGAGCGAGCACGTTTTCCGGGTGGGTGACGAGCACCAGATTGCCCGAGCCGGTATAGTCGCGGATGGCGGCGATCACCTCGGCGTTCGCGGCTTCCGCGGCGTCCTCGTGTCCGGCGATCGAATCGAGCGCCGCCATGGGCTCGACCAGACGGTCGCCGAAGGCGAGGCGCGCGGTCTCGGCCGCGCGGCAATAGCGGCTGGTGTAGACCGTTTCCACCGGCTCGGCGCGGGCGGCGAACAGCGCGCCGATTCGTCGCGCCTGCTGGCGCCCACGCTCCGACAGGTTGCGCTGGGTGCGGCAGTTGTCGATGTCGAAACGGGCCGGATCGCCCGTGCCCGGCGCGTTGGCGTTGACCAGCAGCACGGCCTGTCCGCCCTCGCGCAGAAGCGCCCATCCGGCTTCCGTGGCATGCGCCGGCGGCAAGGCGGTCATGAGAAGCGCCAGCGCGAGTGTGAGGAAACGAAGCATCCTGCCCCCTTTGTGCGACTGCTCATATAGGGGACGGGATCGCGGCGTGAAAGGCAAGGCCGCTTTGGCGGACTGTTCGCGCCTTGCCGGCGGCCGCGCATTGGGGTACCGCCTCGCCGATGTCGCCGATGATGGAAACCGTCCTTTTCGTGTTCGGGCTGGTCGCGCTGGGCTATCTGGCCGGCTGGGCCGGGGTCCTGCGGCCGCAGGTCGGCGACGCGCTGGCCGATTTCGCCATTTCGGTCGCCGTGCCGGCGCTGCTGTTCCGCACCATGATCGAGATGGACTTTGCCGGCTCCGCGCCCTGGGCGATGTGGCTGGCCTATTTCGCCGCCGTGCCGGTGGCGTGGCTGGGCGGCCATCTCGCCGCCACGCGGCTCTTCGGGCGCGATGCCGCCGTCGGCGTCGTCGCCGGCATCGCCGCCTCGTTCTCCAACGTGCTGCTGCTCGGCCTTCCCTTCATGCAGGGCGTGTACGGCCGGCCGGGGGTCGAGGTGCTGTCGCTGCTGCTCGCCGTCCATCTGCCGATCATGATGGCGGCCTCCATCGTCATGTTCGAGTGGGCGCGGCGCGGCGAGGGCAGGGCGGCGAGCCCGCTCACGGTGCTGCGCGACTTCCTGCGCAACCTGTTCTCCAACCCGCTGATCATTGGCATCCTGGCCGGACTGGCCTGGCGCGCCGCCGGCTTCGCCATGCCGGCTCTGGGCAGCCGCTTCGTCGATGCCTTTGCCGGCATCGCGGGCACCGTCGCGCTGTTCTCGATGGGACTCGGGCTGCGCAAGTTCGGCATCTCCGGCAACGTCAAGCCGGCCCTCGTCCTTGCCGTGCTCAAGCTCGTCGTCCTGCCCGCGATCGTGCTCGTTACTGTTCTTGTCGCCGGCCTGCCGCCGCTGGCCGCCAAGGTCATGGTCGCCGCCGCGTCGATGCCGACCGGCGTTAACCCCTATCTGATCGCCTCGCGGTTCGGCACCGGCCAGGTGCTGGCCTCGAACACCATGACGGTCTCGACCATTCTTGCCGTGCTGACGACAGGATTCTGGCTCGCCGTGGCCCAATCCGTTTTCGGCTGACGACTTGGAATCGACGCGATTGCGCTTCATTGTAATCGCGGAAAATCATATCCGGCGCCGTCGCGCCGCAAAGGAGAGAACGAGATGTTGCAGAAAGCCAGCCAGTTCATGCGCCAGGCGAACCTCATCGACGGCGAGTGGGTCCAGGCCGATTCCGGCGCCACCATCGACGTGATCAATCCGGCGACGGGCCTGAAGCTGGGCACCGTGCCGAAGGCGGGCCGCGCCGAGACCCGCCGCGCCATCGAGGCGGCCGAGCGCGCGTTCAGGACCTTCCGCAAGACCTCGGCGCTGGAACGCTCCAAGCTCCTGCGTCAGCTCCACGACGCCATCATGGACAACCAGGAGGCGCTGGCCGAGCTTCTGACACTCGAGCAGGGCAAGTCGCTGACCGAGGCGAGGGGCGAGGTTGGCGCTTCAGCCGCCTATGTACTGTGGTTCGCCGAGGAAGCGCGCCGCACCTATGGCGACGTGGTGCCGAGCCCGTGGCGCGACCGCCGCGTCCTCGTCACCAAGGAGCCGGTCGGCGTCATCGCCGCGATCACGCCGTGGAACTTCCCGTCCTCGATG
>DAOMOI010000241.1:0-4180 GCA_035444225.1 Aquamicrobium sp.
GCGACGATGCGCAGCGTGCCGATCTGGGTGCCGACCGAGGCGTCGACCGGGGTGTAGAGGCCGGTATCCGCGAGCGGCGCGAAGGTGACGGTGATGCGGCTCTGGTTGCGCAGATAGTCGATCTGCTTGCGGTCCTTGCGGTAGCCCGCGACCGGCACGAAGCGCGCCGTGCAGGTGACGCGCCCGTCCTTCGCCTCGCCGTTGGGGGATAACTTCAAATCGGCGCGCATCTCGCCGTCGAAGAAGCGGATGGTGCGCGTGCAAACCTCCTGCGCGCTCGTTGCCGGGATGATCGACGAGGAGAGCGGGTCGAGCACCGCCTTCAGATGCGCGTCGTTGACCGCGACCCAGCTTTTCGGGTTGCGCTTCTTGCGGGGCTTGCTGACGACGCTTTCCACCGCGTCGCCGGAAAAGCGGATCGCGGTCGAGCTTTTCTTGCGGCCGGAGACATAGTCGGCGGCGAAGGCGGCGGGGCGCACCGCATCGCCCCTGATCGTGCCCTCGACGCTGGTGGTGCCCTTGGTGTCGTCGAAGATGCGCGCCACGCCCGAGCTCGAAAGCGAGCCGCTGATGCGGAAGCGGTCGCCGTCGAAGCGGCTGTCGAAGCTGGCCTTCGCCACCGGCAGGCCGAGCAGCGTGATCGAATAGTCGGCACGGAAGGCGCGCGGCTCGGAAGCCGTCGCCGGGGCGGCGAGGGCAAGGACGATGGCGACAGGGCCGGCTGCGGCAAGGGCGTGTCTCATGGCTTTTCCTCTGGCGGCCAAATCCGGCAAATCTGTGAGGAGCGGTCCGGGCGCAAGCTTGCGCTTGACCCGGCCGGGAAATGCCACTATGGAACGTCGACTTTTCCAGAGGCCGCCAATACTGCCTGCGCGCCGTTCGCTGATGGTGCGGCAGTCCCGGCATGGCCCGGCAACGAAACGAAGGTGCAACATGTCCCGCGCTTGCGAACTGACCGGCAAGGCCGTCCTGACCGGCAACAATGTCAGCCACGCCAACAACAAGACCCGGCGCCGCTTCCTGCCGAACCTGTGCGACGTGACGCTGCAGTCGGAGGCGCTCGGCCAGAACGTGCGCCTGCGCATCACCGCGCATGCGCTGCGCTCGGTCGAGCATCGCGGCGGCCTCGATGCCTTCCTCGTCAAGGCCGACGCCTCGGAGCTCTCGCAGCGCGCGCGCCTGCTCAAGAAGCAGATCACCAAGAAGCTGGCGGAAGAGCAGGCGGCGTAAGCAGCCTTTTCCGACGGTTCATCGTTTTTCGGCGGGCTGCACGGCCCGTCGGCTGGTTCCATCACCCAGGATAAAAAAATGACGCGGCAGACCGCTTCCCTTTCCGTTCCGGTATGGCCCTTCGTGGCGGCGATGGCTGTCACGGTCGCGGCCTCCAACGTCCTCGTCCAGTATCCGTTCAGTCATTTCGGGCTCGGCGAGCTGCTTACATGGGGGGCGTTCACCTATCCGGTCGCCTTCCTCGTCACCGATCTCGCCAACCGCAACCATGGCGCGCGTGCTGCGCGCAAGGTCGTCTATGCCGGCTTCGCCGTGGCGGTGGTGCTGTCGATCTGGCTGGCGACGCCCCGCATCGCCATCGCCTCCGGCTCGGCCTTCCTCGTCGCGCAGCTGATCGACGTCGCCGTCTTCGAGCGGCTGCGGCGCAATGCGTGGTGGCAGGCGCCGTTCGTCTCCTCCGTGATCGGCGCGGTCGTCGATACGATCCTGTTCTTCTCGCTGGCGTTCGCGGCGCGCTTCGCCGTGCTCGACACCGGCTTCGGGCTGGACGACGGCTCGCTCGGCTTTGCCGTGCCGTTCGTGCTCGGCGGCGAGGTGCCGCTATGGGTGTCGCTGGCGCTCGGCGATTTCTGCGTCAAGATCGCGATGGCGCTGGTGGCGCTGGTGCCTTACGGCGCGCTGATCTCGGTGTTGAAGCCGGCGCGGGCGTGACCTTCGGGCAGCCCCCCTCCTCCATCATGCCTCGGGCAGGCTTTACGACCCGATGCGACGAATCTCGGTAAGCTCGCCAAAGCCCGGCTGGCCATTTGCCGGAGGGGTGTAGCGACGGAGCATCGGCGTCTGGAGCGATGACAGAAGCATCAGGTGTTCGAGTGCGGGAACACGCTGCAAGTCTTTGACGGTGTTTTCACCACCCACGGCGATTGGAGGAAAGAAGCCGTAGATTTCGTTCCGCTGCAACTCACCGAGTTTGGCGATGGCCTTGGGCAGCATGTCGTTGCCGCTGTCGTCCGTATGCACCTTCCCGAAATTCTTTCCCGTGGGGATGTGCCCCTCGATATCGGTAACGATGGCATAGGATTCACTCTGCGGCACACCGGCACTATCGTTGAAGCGCTCCCGGACCTGCTCGATTGCGTAATCGTGTGTCCAGTAAAGCCGCATCAGCCTGTAGTCGCCGAGCCAAATGTACATGGTACCGAACGCGTCATAGGCATAAACGACCATATGGTCGGGATCGTAATCCGGATCGCCCATGAAAGCGCTCTCGACGACTGGATGCAGGAGCGCGGGATCACACAGCCAGAACTTGCCGGAGTTCCAGCTTCCCCAACCTATTTCCAGCCACATCCGGATCAGAAGGTCCGGCACGCGACCGCGCCAGGTTTCGGCATAGGCAGCATCGGGGATCACCGCATGAGCAGGACGGCCGCGCCGGATGACCAGAAGCTCATACCATTCCTCGGCGGTGAAATATTTCCGCTGCTTGAATATCGCGTCCAGTTCATCGAGTCGTGACATCGGCGATTTCCCTCCAATCTCATTGCGGCCCCCCCAACGGCACCATAGGCGATGATGCGCCGGGTTGAGAGGCCGGGATGGGATCGGAAGCCGCCATTTTCGTGTCGCAAACGGGACACGGTTCATCCGACATGAAAAGGGCGGCGAGGCTTTCGCTTCGCCGCCCTTTCTCCATTGTTTGCGCCGCTCAGGCGAAGGCGCCGTGGCAGTGCTTGAACTTCTTGCCCGAGCCGCAGGGGCAGGCCTCGTTGCGGCCGACCTTGCCCCATGTCGAGGGGTTGGCGGGATCGCGGTCCTCGGGGGCGACGACGCGGGCATCGGCGGCGGCGAGCGCCACGGTCGTCTCGCCGAAGTCGTCCTCGCCGGTGGTGGCGTCGATGTGCTCGCCGCGCATCTCGCTCGGCGCCTGCGGCGGCGGGGCGTCGGCGGCCTCGCGCACCAGCTCCACCCGCATCAGCTGGGCGGTGACGACCTGGCGCAGATTGCCGAGCATCGTCTGGAACAGCTCGAACGCCTCGCTCTTGTACTCGTTCAGCGGGTCGCGCTGGGCATAGCCGCGGAAGCCGACGACCGAGCGCAGATGGTCGAGATTGACCAGATGCTCGCGCCACAGATGGTCGAGCGTCTGCAGCACGATCGACTTCTCGACATAGGCCATGATGTCGGGGCCGAACCGCTCGGCGCGGTCCTTCGCCGCGGCCTCCGCCGCCTCGGTGATGCGCTCGCGGATCTGCTCCTCGTCGATGCCTTCCTCGGCTGCCCATTCATCGACCGGCAGATCGAGGTTGAGGCTGGCGCGCACGCCCTCCTTCAGTCCCTCGGTATCCCACTGCTCGGCATAGGCCGTCTCGGGAATGTGCTTGGCGACGAGGTCCTCGATGACGTCGTGGCGCATCTCGGCGACGGTGTCGCCGAGGCTCTCGCCGTCCATCAACTCGATGCGCTGCTCGAACACGACCTTGCGCTGGTCGTTCATGACGTCGTCATATTTGAGCAGGTTCTTGCGGATGTCGAAGTTGCGCGCCTCGACCTTCTTCTGCGCCTTTTCCAGCGCCTTGTTGATCCAGGGGTGGATGATGGCCTCGTCTTCCTTCAGGCCGAGCTTCTGGAGCATGGTGTCCATGCGCTCGGAGCCGAAGATGCGCATCAGGTCGTCCTGGAGCGACAGGAAGAACTTCGAGCGGCCGGGGTCGCCCTGACGGCCGGAGCGGCCGCGGAGCTGGTTGTCGATGCGGCGCGATTCGTGGCGCTCGGTGGCGAGCACGTAGAGGCCGCCGGCGGCGAGCGCCTGCTCCTTCAGCCGCTGCACGTCGTCGCGGATCGCCTTTTCCTTGGCCTCGCGCTCCGGTCCCGCGGGCAGGTCGCCCAGCTCCTGGCGGATGCGCATGTCGGCATTGCCGCCGAGCTGGATGTCGGTGCCGCGGCCGGC
>DAOMOI010000242.1:0-4169 GCA_035444225.1 Aquamicrobium sp.
TCATCACCGGCTTGGGCTCGTCCTCCTCGCGGATGATGCGGATGACCTCGTCGATATTGAGGTATGCGACGAGATAGCCGCCGAGGATTTCCAGCCGCCGGTCGATCTCGCCGAGGCGGTGGCGCGAGCGGCGCACCAGCACTTCCTTGCGGTGCTCCAGCCATTGCTGAAGCACCTCCTTCAGCGACAGGACGCCGGGCACCTTGCCATGCGACAGCACGTTCATGTTGAGCGGAAAGCGGGCCTCCAGCTCGGTCAGCTTGAACAGCGACTCCATCAGGATTGCCGGGTCGACGGTGCGGCTCTTGGGCACCAGCACGAGGCGGATGTCCTCGGCCGACTCGTCGCGCACGTCCTCGAGCAGTGGCAGGCGGCGCGCCATCAGCAGCTCGGCGATCTTCTCGACCAGCCGCGACTTCTGCACGCCGGAGGGGATTTCGCTGACGACGATCTGCCAGGTGCCGCGGCCCTGATCCTCGGTGCGCCATTTCGAGCGGGTGCGGAACGAGCCGCGCCCGGTCCTGTAGGCTTCGAGAATGGTGTCGAAGGAATCGACGATGACGCCGCCGGTCGGGAAGTCCGGTCCACGCACCTTGTTCTCGTCGGGGTCCTCGGCCGGCTCGCGGCTCATCAGGTCCTCGACCTCCGCGTCGGGGAAGTCGATCAGATGAAGCGCGGCGCGGCACAGCTCGGCGATGTTGTGCGGCGGGATCGAGGTCGCCATGCCGACCGCTATGCCCGAAGAGCCGTTGGCGAGCAGGTTCGGGAAGGCGCCGGGCAGGACGACCGGCTCCTCGTCCTCCTCGTTGTAGGTGGGGCGGAAATCGACCGCGTCCTCGGTGATGCCGTCGAGCAGCGCCGTCGCCACCTCGGTCATGCGCGCCTCGGTGTAGCGCATGGCGGCGGCGTTATCGCCGTCGATGTTGCCGAAATTGCCCTGCCCGTCGACCAGCGGATAGCGCACGGAAAAGGATTGGGCGAGGCGCACCAGCGCGTCGTAGATCGACTGGTCGCCGTGGGGATGGAACTTGCCCATCACCTCGCCGACGATGCGGGCGCATTTGGCGAAACCCTGGTCCGGGTTAAGCCGCAACAGCCGCATGGCGTGCATGATGCGCCGATGAACGGGCTTCAGCCCGTCGCGCACGTCCGGCAGCGCCCGGTGCATGATGGTCGAAAGCGCATAGGCGAGGTAGCGCTCCTCGAGCGCCTTGCGCAGATCGACAGGCTCGATGTGGTCGCCGCCGTCGGAACCGGGCGGAACAAGCTCTTTTCCCATGGTTTCGGGTTACTGGAGCCGGTGATTCGGGGCAAGAGCGCCGACGCTCCGGTGGATGGGAAGCGCGGCGACGATTCATTTGCGTTTTGCCGCAAAAGCGTCGATCCTGCGGCCGCGCCATCTTCCGGTCCAGATGCTGCACGACATGGCCGGACGCAGAAGAACCGTCTCCGCATGATGCGCACAATCACAAGGACCCTCACATGACCGCATTTCGCATGCCCTTCCGCGTCCTGGCCGCCTCGGCCTTCATGGTCGCGGCGCCGCTGGCCGCCGCTTCGGCGCAGATCGCCGAGGAGGCCGCTGCCCGGCTTCAGGCCTATGCGGCCGATGGCGGCTTCAAGCTCGAATGGGAGGCGATCGAGACCAGCGGCGACGACGCGGTGCTGGTCGGCGTGCGCATGGGCGAAGGCGAGACCATGGTGCCGGTCGGCGACGTCACCCTCGACGGCGTCTCGCGCGACGACAAGGGCTACCGGATCGAGAGCGTCACCCTTCCCTCGTTCCGGGTCTCGGACGAGAAGGAGGGCTTCGACCTCGCCCTCGACGCTATCGAACTGGGCGACGTGCTGCTGCCGGACGAGGATCGGCGCGACTATTACGGCGGCGACGTCTTCTACCGGACCATCGACGTCGACGCCCTGTCCATGACCGTCCGCGGGACCGAGGTCCTGACCATGGCCGGCATCCATGGCGAGGCGACCGAGCCCGACGAGGACACGCCGATGGACTTCACCGGCGCGGCGGAACGTTTTTCGCTCGACATGTCGGTGATGGAGGACAAGGACCAGCTCGCCGTGCTCGACGCGCTCGGCCTCAGCCGGCTGGAAGGCCGTTTCGACGTCGAGGGCAGCTGGAACCCCAATGACGGCCGGCTCGTGCTGTCGCGATACGACACGGTGGTGGACGGGGCCGGCACGTTCGGGCTCACATTCGAGGCCGGCGGGGCGACGCCGGACCTGATCGGCTCGATGCGCGATCTCCTGAAGACGGCGGAGGAAAATCCCGACGCCGACGATTCAGCGCAGGAGCTGGCCGCCTTCGGCCTGCTGCAACAGCTCACCTTCCACAACGCCGCGCTGCGTTTCGACGACGATTCGCTCACCAACAGGGTGCTCGACTACGTCGCGAAGAATCAGGGCATGAAGCGGGCCGACATCGCCAACCAGTCCAAGGCGGTGCTGCCCTTCCTGCTGGCGCAGCTCAACAATCCCGACCTGACGGCGCAGGCGACGCAGGCCGTATCGACCTTCCTCGACGATCCGAAGAGCCTGACCATATCGGCGCGGCCGGCCCAGCCGGTGCCGTTCGCGATGCTGGCGGCGACGGCGATGATGGTGCCGGTCGAGCTGACCAAGGCGCTCGGCGTCACCGTCAGCGCCAACGACTGACCGCGAACCCGCCGGCGCCGTCGAAATAGCGGCGGCGCCGGCTTTTCTTTCCCCGCAAGCCGTGTTACCAGCCGCTGCCATCCTGAAAGGGAGAAAAAGAGTCGCCGCCGGCCGCACGGGCCGGGCGCTCCTCCCGCGCACCCGAATTTTCGAGGATCGGCAATGGCAAGAATCATCGAGACCGCAACCGGCGCCCTGGCGCTCACCTTCGACGACGTGCTGCTCCAGCCCGGCCATTCCGAGGTCATGCCCGGCCAGACCGACGTTTCCACCCGCATCGCCCGCGACATCGAGCTGAACATCCCGATCCTGTCGGCGGCGATGGACACCGTCACCGACGCGCGGCTCGCCATCGCCATGGCGCAGGCCGGCGGCATCGGCGTCATCCATCGCAACTTCAGCCCCGAGGAACAGGCCGAGCAGGTGCGGCAGGTCAAGAAGTTCGAGAGCGGCATGGTCGTCAACCCGCTGACCATCGGCCCGGACGCGACGCTCGCCGACGCCAAGGCGGTGATGGCCGCGCACGGCATCTCCGGCGTGCCGGTGGTGGAGAACGGCGGCACCGGCGGCCACTCGACCGGCAAGCTGATCGGCATCCTCACCAACCGCGACGTGCGCTTCGCCTCCGACCCGAACCAGAAGGTGCGCGAGCTAATGACGCATGAGCGGCTCGTCACGGTGACCGAAAACGTCGATCAGGACGAGGCCAAGCGCCTCCTGCACCAGCACCGCATCGAAAAGCTGCTGGTGGTGGACCCGGGCGGCCAGTGCGTCGGCCTCATCACGGTCAAGGACATCGAGAAGTCGCAGCTGAACCCCAACGCGGCCAAGGACGCGCAGGGGCGGCTACGCGTCGCCGCCGCCACCACCGTCGGCGACGACGGGCTTGAGCGCGCCGAACGGCTGATCGACGCCGGCGTCGACCTCCTCGTCATCGACACGGCCCACGGCCATTCGCAGCGCGTGCTCGACGCGGTCGAGAAGGCGAAGAAGCTGTCCAACGCCGTGCGCATCATCGCCGGCAACGTCGCCACCGTCGAAGGCACGAAGGCGCTGATCGACGCGGGCGCGGACGCGGTCAAGGTCGGCATCGGGCCGGGCTCGATCTGCACCACGCGCATCGTCGCCGGCGTCGGCGTGCCGCAGCTTTCGGCGATCATGTCGGCGGTGGAGGAGGCCGACAAGGCGGGCCTGGGCATCATCGCCGACGGCGGCATCAAGTTCTCGGGCGACCTCGCCAAGGCGCTGGCCGCCGGCGCTTCGGCCGCTATGGTCGGCTCGCTGCTGGCCGGCACCGACGAGAGCCCGGGCGAGGTCTATCTGCATCAGGGCCGCTCGTTCAAGGCCTATCGCGGCATGGGCTCGGTCGGCGCGATGGCGCGCGGCTCGGCCGACCGCTACTTCCAGGCCGAGGTGCGCGACACGCTGAAGCTGGTGCCGGAAGGCATCGAGGGCCAGGTGCCCTACAAGGGGCCGGTCGGCGGCGTGCTGCACCAGCT
>DAOMOI010000243.1:0-4162 GCA_035444225.1 Aquamicrobium sp.
GCCGACCGAGGCGGCCGTGCCGAACACGGCCAGGAACTGCACCCGGCGCATGTCCACCCCCATGCTGGCCGCGGTTTCGGGACCGAGCGTCAGCGCGTCGAGCGCGCGGCCGAGCGAGGCGAGCATGGCCCAGCCGGCGAGGATGAACGGGGCGGCCAGCCACACATGCGTCATCGAGCGGTCGGTGAGCGAGCCGAGCATCCAGAACATGATCTCGAGCGCGGCGAACGGGTTGGGCGACAGGTTGAGCGCCAGCGAGGTCATCGCTCCGGCGAAGCTCGACACCGCGATGCCCGCGAGGATCATCAGGAGCGAGTTGCCGCGCGCGCCGGCCAGCGCCTGGAGGATGACGACGGCCAGCACCGCACCCGCCAGCGCCAGCACGGGCAGCGCCAGCATGAAGGCGGCGGCAAGCCCGGTATAGATGGCCAGCACCGCGCCGAGCGAGGCCATGGCGCTGATGCCGAGCAGGCCGGGCTCGGCCAGCGGGTTGCGCAGATAGCCTTGCAGCACCGCCCCCGACAGGCCGAGCGTCGCGCCGACCATCAGGCCGAGCAGCGCGCGCGGCAGCCTGATCTCGCGCATGATGAGGCCGATCTCGCTTGCCTCGCCCTGAAACAGGGCGGCGATGCTGTCGGAAAAGGCGATCGCCGCCGGGCCGACCGTCAGCGACAACAGGAACAGGACCAGCACGGCGAGCGCCAGCGCGGCGATCAGCAGGCGGTAGCGCGCGGTCCCGCTCATGGCCTTTTCCTGTCCCCGGCCTTGCCCTGCGCTGCCGCGCGTTGCAGCACGAAGGCGGCTTCGAGGGTGAAGGGCGCGCCGCAGATCATGTTCGGCACCGGCACCGCCACGGTCTGGCCTGCCGCCTCGAGCGCGGCGAAGGCGGGATGGACGAAGTTCTCCTGCGCCAGGGCCGGCGCGTCATAGTCGCGAAAGCTCGACGCGACGATGTCGGGCCGCGCCACGACCAGCAGCTCCAGCGGCACCCGACCGCTGCCGGTGATGCCCATCGTCTCGGCGACGTTGGCGAGCCCTGCAGCATGGAATATCTCGTTGGCCAGCGTGCCCTTTCCCGCCGTGTAGCTGTTGGCGTCGTAAAGCGCGATCGAGCGGCCCGTATGCGGCGCGGCCGCAAGCGTTGCCAGCCCCGCGTCCAGTTCGGCGACCAGTTCGTTCGCGCGCTCCTGCCGGTCGAGCAACTCGCCGACGCGCAGGATGTTGCCGCGGATGTCGTCGAACGAGCGCGCCGGCGCGAACTCCTCGACCCTGACGCCAAGCAGGCGCAGCAGGCCGACGGTGGCGCGCGACGAGAAGGTGCCGGCCAGGACGAGGTCGGGCCGCATCAGGAAGATCTCCTCGGCCAGCGCGTGATTCACCGCGTAGGCGGCCGCTTCCTTCGGCATCACCGAGGAATTGGCGTCGCTTGCCAGCACCGAGACCGAATGGAGCTGCCCCTCGCCGGCGATCAGCATGGCGAGCTGGTCGGTGCAGACATTCATCGACACCACGCGTTGCGGGGCAGGCTCCGCCGGCGCGGGCGCGGCGACGGACAGCGCCGCGGCCAGAAAGAACAGGCCCGGCACCGACGCTGCCGGATGGCTGCATTTCATCAGAACACCCGCGAGAAGCTCAAACTGACGGTCCTGCCCATGGCGACGTAATTGGGAATGCGCTCATACCGCTCATCGAACAGGTTTTCCACCGACAGCTTGAGCTGCGACTGCTCGTCCAGCCGGTAGATCGCCGACAGGTCGACGGTGGTGTAGGCCGGCATGCGCTGGGTGTTGGCCGCATTGGCGAAGCGGGAGCCTACATGGAAGACGCCCGCTCGCAGCCAGAGCTTTTCCGTGGCCTGATAATCGACCTCGAGGGAGACCTTGGCGCGGTCCAGATAACGGACATAGCGGCCCGTGGCATCGTTGATCGGCCGTCTCAGGTCGAGCGAGGCCCTGACGCCCCAACGTTCGTCGAAGCGATGATCGAGCGTCGCCTCGAAGCCGGTCACCGTGACGCGCTCAACGTTCACCGGGAACAGGTTGCCGATGGTGCCGCCCCAGGCGATCTGGTCGGTGATCCAGTTGCGGTAGACGGCGAGGTCGAGACTGGTCGCGTCGGTCGGGCGCCAGTTCAGCCCGGCCTCCCACGAGCGCGAGCGCTCGGGCCGCAGATCGGGATTGCCGTCGCCGATCCCCGGCCTCGAATAATAGAGATCGTTGAAGCTCGGCGCGCGGAAGCCGGTGCCGTAGGAGGTTCGCACCGTCAGCTCCGGCAGCAGCGCGTAGCTCGCCCCGATATTATAGGTGGTGGCGTCCCCGAACTGCTCGTTGTGGTCGAAGCGCAGGCCCGCATCGGCGGTGAGGTTGCCGAACTCCAGCGAGTATTGCGAGAACACCGCCGCAAGGTCGCGCTTCGTCACCTCGTAATCGCCGGTGGAATTGATCTGCTCGCGATACGCCTCGACCCCGAGGCCCAGAACATGGTCGATGCCGCCGGCCGCGAACGACTTCTCCGTCAGCCCCAACATGCCGAAGCGCGTGGTGCCGAAAACGTCGCGCACATTAGTACCGTCGCGGAAATTCGTCACGTCGTCCATGCCGCCATTGAGCTCGAACGTCGTCTTCCAGTCCGGCGAATGGTCGAGCCTGACGCCGACCTTTCCGGTCAGCGTGTCCGTCTCGGTCTCGTTGGTCAGGGCGACGTTGCTGTTGTCGCTTTCCGTGCGGGCGCGCGAGGCGAGGCCGCTGGAATAGATCCGGCCCCAGTCATAGTCCTTCGACAGCGAGTAATGGAACGAGCCGCGAGCGAAGCCGTCATCGTCGGGCTCATGGCCCGACCATGCCGGATTGGTGAAATCGTAGCCGCGCGTGCCGAAGACGCTGCCGCCGAAAACGTAGTCCAGGCCGTTTTCGGTCCGTCCCGTCATGTCGGCCGACAGCGTGCCGCCCCACGGATGCATGACGCCCGCGGTCACGTTGACGCAGAAGGGGCTGCCGTCGGCGCAGGCTCCACCGTCCTTGGTGATGATGTTGATGATGCCGCCGATGGCATCGGCCCCGTATTGCGCCGAATGGGCGCCCTTCGCGATCTCGACGCGCTCGATCGCATCGAGCGGGATGTTGAACATCGACACGGAGGCGCTGGTGGCGGCGCTGATGCGCACGCCGTTGACGAGCACCAGCGTCTGCGAGGGGTTGGTGCCGCGGATCGCCGCGCCGCCGGACGAGCCGATGCCGCCGTTCAGGCTCACCGACATGCCGGTATGGTTCCTGAGCAGCGACGATAGGTCGATCGCCGCGGACCGTTCGATCTCCTCGCGCGCGATGACCGTCACCGACGAGGTGCTGCGCTCCAGCGACGAGGCCCGCCGCAGCGGCGTGGTCACCGTGATCGTGTCGAGGACGGTCGCGCCGCCGGTATCGGGCAGGCTTTGCGCCTGCGCCGCGATCGTCATGGCAAGCGCGGATGCGCCGGCTGCGAATATGGTCCTGTTCATGCTCTGCCCCATAGCGCGGTGCCGCGCCGGTCAGGGCGCGCACGGCAATCCGATCATCAGCCACGGGCTGGTTGGGGCGACAGGCTGGAAAGACGAAAGGCTCCACCCTGCGGCCGCTCCGGCGCGCGGCAACACGACTTCCGTGTCACCACGACGGACGACCGCGCCTGGCCAACACCCCGTGGCCCGGCATGGGTGACTGGAAACGGCAGGTCTCCTGACTTCCGCGTCGTCGCTTCCTTCCGCCTTCCCGGCCGTGCGGCCAGTGGCATCGTGGAGGAAAGCTCGGCGGTTACAGTTGCGGGGGCAGTCCGGCTTCGGCCTTGCGGCCAACCGTGTTCCCTTTTGATCCGTAAGCGGAACCGTTTCCGAAAACACGGAAATCATCCGCCACATAAAATGTCAATTCCGCCGTGCCCTCCGGCGGGCGGGTTCTCCCCGCCGCGCGCCCGTTCCTGTGGAAAGCGGCGGGCGAACCATGCGCCGGCGGATGCCGGAAAGCGCGTAGACTTCCGGCCGACCACCGATTCGCAGAAGAGTGCTCGCCGATGTTCGTCCTGCTCGCCTGCCTCGCGCTTCTTGCCGAAGCTGCGATCGGCTATCCTGACCGGCTGTTTCGCGCCATCGGCCATCCCGTCACCTGGATCGGCCGGCTGATCGCGACCC